>NZ_CAURTV010000043.1:0-26288 GCF_963527515.1 uncultured Cellulomonas sp.
GCCGGACACCGCGCGTCGCCAGTGCGCGAGGCGGTGCTCGGCGGCGTGCAGGGCCTCGTCCGTCCAGTCCCAGTCGTCGCGGTAGCGGTGGGCGAGGACGGCCGCCCGCACCGCCATCGGGTCGACACCCTGCTCGCGCAGCGTCGAGACCAGCACGAGGTTGCCGAGCGACTTGCTCATCTTCTGCCCGTCGAGCCCCACCATCCCGGTGTGCAGGTGGACGCGCGCACCGTGGCCCGCGTCGAGCAGCCGGGCGTGCGACGTGCTCATCTCGTGGTGCGGGAACAGCAGGTCCGAGCCGCCGCCCTCGACGTCGAAGGGCAGGCCGAGGGCGTCCCGCGCGATGACGGCGCACTCGATGTGCCAGCCGGGGCGCCCCCGCCCGAGCGGGCCACCGTCCCAGGCCGGCTCCCCCACCCGCTCCCGCCGCCAGAGCAGCGGGTCGAGGGGTGCGCGCTTGCCGGGCCGGTCGGGGTCCCCGCCGCGCTCGAGCGACAGGGTGCGCATGGTGTCGTCGTCGAGGCCGGCCACCGCGCCGAAGTCGATGTCCGCCGAGAGGTCGGCGTAGACGTCACCGAGCCCGTCGTCGGCGAGCGCCTCGGGCGTCGGGACGCGGTAGGCGGCACCGGCGGCGAGCAGCACCTGGACGGCGTCCACTACGGCGGGGATGACCTCGACCACGCCGGAGTAGACGTCGGGCGGGATGACGGCGAGCGCGGTCATGTCCTCGGCGTACAGCGCGGTCTGCGACGCCGCCAGGTCCCGCCAGTCGACACCCGTCGCCGCAGCGCGCTCCAGCAGCGGGTCGTCGACGTCGGTCACGTTGGAGGCGTACCGCACCCGGTAGCCGGCGTCCCGCCAGGCGCGGACGAGCACGTCGAACGCGACGTAGGTGGCCGCGTGCCCGAGGTGGGTGGCGTCGTACGGGGTGATGCCGCAGACGTAGAGGGAGGCATCCTGGCCGGCGGCGGCGGGCATGAGCCGGTCGGTCGAGGAGTCGCGTACCTGGACCGCGAGGCCTCGTCCGGGGAGCTGCGGGATGTACGGGGGCGGCCAGGTGAGCACGCCGGAAGCCTAACCGCGTCGCGAGGTCCACAATGCCGGGGTGACGCACGAGACCTCCGCCACCGACCCCCGCGAGCGCATCTGCGTGAAGACGTCCGACGGCTGGGTGGTGCGCCCTCCGGGGGCGTCGTCGTCGGGTCCGCGCTGGGTGATCGTCGAGACCATGGCCGAGCTGCCCGCCGCCGCGCGCAGGCACGGCATCGGCGAGCACGCCGTCGCCCTGCTCGAGCACCGCGGGCCCGGCGCGCACCCGTCCACCGTCGACCACCCCCTGCGCGCTCGGCTCGACCGGTCGCCCGACGGCGAGTTCGTCCTCACCGCTCCGACGCTCTCGTTCGTCGAGGCGACCAACGACGTCCACACCGGCGCGCTGACCTGCGTCGTGGGCACCGACGTCGTGCTCATGTCCGAGCTGGGCGACGCCGGCGTCATCCAGCACGCCGTGGACAAGCTCACCGGGGGGTTCCCCGTGCCGGACGAGGGGGTGCACCAGGTGCTCGCCGCGGTCGTGCTCTCCCTGGTCGCCGAGGCCTCCGACGTCGAGATCTCCCTCGGCGACGCGGTGGCCGACGCGGAACAGCTCGTGTTCTCGTCGACCCAGGGCGGGGACCCCGTCGAGAAGATCTACGACCTCAAGCGCGAGATCGCCGAGGCCCGCCGGGCGCTGGCTCCCCTGACCTCCGTTCTGCCGGAGCTCATCGCCGAGGCCGAGGAGGACCCGGAGCGCCGGCACTCCCAACCGTGGCTGCGTCGCGCCGTGAGCTGGGTCGACCGCCTGGACCAGCACCTCGACGGCTACGACGACCTGCTCGGCGACATGCTCTCCGTGCACCTGTCCCAGGTGTCGGTGCGACAGAACGAGGACGTGCGCAAGATCTCCTCGTGGGCCGCCATCGCCGCGGCACCGACCCTGGTCGCCAGCATCTACGGCATGAACTTCGACCACATGCCGGAGCTGACCTGGACGTTCGGCTATCCCCTGGCGATCGCCGTCATGGGTGGGGTCTGCGTGACGCTCTACCGGCTGTTCCGCCGGTCGGGGTGGCTCTGAGCTAGGTCGTCGCGGGCGTGCCACCGGCCTCGAGGGTGCCGGTGAGCAGCAGGATCACGACGAGCGCCGCCAGGCCCAGCCGGTAGTAGACGAACGGCTTGTAGCTGAACGTCGAGACGATCTTCAGGAACACGATGATGACGAGGTAGCCGACGACGAACGCGACCAGCGTCGCGACGAGGGTCGCCCCGAACCCCGGCGTGCCGCCGGTGCCGAAGTCGCCCAGGCTCTTGCCCAGCTGGAAGAGCCCGGACCCGAACACCGCCGGGATGGCCAGCAGGAACGAGTACCGCGCCGCGGCCTCCCGCGTGTAGCCCATGAGGAGCCCGCCGGTGATCGTGCCGCCGGAGCGCGACACGCCCGGGATCAGCGCCAGCGCCTGCCAGAACCCGAACTGCAGCGCGTGCCGACCGGTCAGCTCGGAGAGCTGCCGCTGCTTGGCGCCGCGGCCGTCGGCCCAGCCGAGGACGAGGGCGAACCCGGCCAGGGTGAGTGCGATGAGCCACAGGTTGCGGAACGTCTGCTCGATGGAGTCCTGGAACAGCAGGCCGAGCACCACGATGGGCACCGAGCCGAGCGCGATGAACCAGGCCATGAGTGCGTCGTGGTCGGCGGTCTGCCCGGCCGGCATCCCGGCGCGTGACCGCCAGTCGGTGCCGTGGTCCCCGCGCAGGGCCCGCCACCACGCGGTCACGATGCGCGCGATGTCGCGGCGGAAGTACAGGATCACCGCGGTCTCCGTGCCGAGCTGGGTGATCGCCGTGAACGCCGCCCCGGGGTCGGCCCCCATGAGGTCCCCCACGATGCGCAGGTGCGCGCTCGACGAGACCGGGAGGAACTCGGTCAATCCCTGCACGAGCCCCAGAAGGATCGCTTCGCCCAGTCCCATCGCCTCCGTCACCTGCGGAACGATAGCCGGGGTGCGTTGCCGCAGATGGCACCCACACGCCGATTAGGGTTGCGCCTCATGGAACAGCGCCACCTGGGCCGCACCGGTCTGCGGGTCTCCCGGCTCGGGCTCGGCACGATGACCTGGAGCCGCGACACCGACGCGCACGAGGCGACCGAGCAGCTCCGCGACTTCACCGACGCCGGCGGCACGCTCGTCGACACGTCGGCCTCCTACGCCGACGGCGGCGCCGAGGAGCTGCTCGGCGAGCTGCTGGGCGACGTGGTGCCGCGCGACGAGGTGGTCATCTGCACCAAGGCCGGCATCCGGCGCACCAGCAACGGGGGCGTGGTCGACGCCTCGCGCGGCGGGCTGCTGGCCTCGCTCGACGGCTCGCTGCGGCGGCTGCGGACCGACCACGTCGACCTGTGGCTCGTCCAGACGCCCGACCCGCGCACCCCGCTCGACGAGACGGTCTCCGCGCTGCGGCTCGCAGTCACCAGCGGACGGGCGCGCTACGTCGGGCTGTCGAACCACGCCGGCTGGCAGGTGGCCCGCGCGGCGAGCCTGCTCGAGGGCGAGGTGGGTCTCACGGCGGTCGAGGCCGAGTACTCGCTGCTCCAGCGCGGGATCGAGCGGGAGGTGGTGCCGGCGGCGGTCGCCCTCGGCGTCGGGGTGCTCGCGTGGTCACCGCTGGGCCGTGGCGTCCTCACCGGCAAGTACCGGCGCACCATCCCGGCGGACTCGCGGGCGGCGTCACCGCACCTCGCCGGCTTCGTCGAGCCGTACCTCGCGCGGTCGTCGGCGACGATCGTCGAGGCCGTGGCGACCGCGGCCGACGGTCTCGAGCGCACCCCGCTCGAGGTCGCGCTGGCGTGGGTGCAGGGCCGGGGCGTGGCGTCGGCCGTGGTGGGCGCCCGGACGGCGACGCAGCTGCGGGGGTCGCTGGCGGCGCAGGACCTCGTCCTGCCCGACGAGCTGCGCCGGGCGCTCGACGAGATCAGCGCGCCGGACCTGGGCTACCCCGAGCGGTTCTAGCGCGTCGCCTCGTCGGCGAGGTCGTCGACGTCCGCGTCGTCGTACTCCTCGTCGTCCTCCTCGTCACCGTCCTCGTCCTCGTCCTCGTCGTCCTCCTCCGCGAGGTAGAACGGCGTCGCCTCGCCGTGCACGGTGCCGAGCGCGTCGTCGTACACCTCGAAGGCGTCGGCCAGGATGTCGTAGGCGTCGTCGACGGCCGGGTCGTCCTCGCCGTGCGGCGCGACGACGGCGGTGTAGTGGGCCTCGAGGGCTGCGATCAGGCGGTCCAGCGCGGCACGGGGGTCGACGGTCATGCGATGACCGTAGCCTTACGCGAGGCACAATGGCAGCGCGTAAGGTTCTTCGGCACTGGGCCTCGCCAGAGCATCAGGTTCAGTGTCGCGAGAGCATCGAGTGCAGCATCGGGACGTAGGCGCGGACGGCGCGGGACGGGGTGGTCGATGACTTCCGGTCAGACTCGGACGAAGCGGCCGGACTGGGTCGCGCAGGGCGGTCAGTACGAGTACCGCGTGCTCCGGATCCCCGCCTCGACGTCCCGCAACGACGCCCGGCGGATGCTCACCGAGCAGGCGGAGCTCGGCCGGTGGGAGCTGTCCCGGACGCTCCTGTTCGCCGGTGGCGAGCGCAAGGTGTGGTTGCGACGCAAGGTCATCCGGGTACGCAGCACGCTGGCGGAGACGACGCTCCCGGACTGAGCCCCGGCCGGTCAGCAGGTCCGCAGGAGCCGGTCGAGGACGCGGGTGCCGAAGCGCAGCGCGTCGGTGGGCACGCGCTCGTCGACGCCGTGGAACATGCCCGCGAAGTCCAGCTCCGCGGGCAGGCGCAGCGGCGCGAAACCGTAGCCCGTGATGCCCAGCCGGGACAGCGACTTGTTGTCGGTGCCGCCGGAGAGCGTGTACGGCAGCACCGTCGCGTCCGGGTCCTCGGCCAGCAGCGACTCCACCATCCGGTCCACCAGGTCGCCGCCGAACGGGACCTCGAGCGCCGTGTCGTGGTGCAGCCGCTCGATGCGGACGTGCTCCCCCACCAGCCCGTCGACGGTGCGCACGAACTCGTCCTCGAGGCCCGGCAGGTAGCGGCCGTCGACGGTCGCCTCGGCGGAGCCCGGGATCACGTTGGCCTTGTAGCCGGCCGTGAGCTGGGTCGGGTTGGTGGTGTGGCGCAGCGTGGCGCCGACGAACTTCGCGGCCGGACCCAGCGCGGCGACCAGCCGGTCCACGGTCGCGGGGTCCTCCGGGTCGAACGGCAGGCCGGTCAGCCGGGCGACGCCCTCGAGCAGGGCGCGCACCGTCGGGGTCAGCTGCAGGGGCCACGGGTGGCGACCGAGGCGGGCGACAGCCTCCGCCAGGTGCGTGACGGCGTTGTCGGCGTTGACCTGGCTGCCGTGACCCGCCCGGCCGTCGGCCACGAGCCGCAGCCAGGACAGCCCCTTCTCCGCGGTCTGCAGCAGGTACGCCCGGTGCCCGGCGACGTCGACGGAGAAGCCGCCGACCTCGCTGATGGCCTCGGTGGCGCCCTCGAACAGCTCCGGCCGGTGGTCGACCGCCCAGCGGGCACCCATGCTGCCGCCGGCCTCCTCGTCAGCGAACATCGCCACGACCACGTCCCGAGCCGGCCGGCGACCCTCGCGGGCCATCTGCCGCACGACGGACAGGATCATCGCGTCCATGTCCTTCATGTCCACGGCGCCGCGGCCCCACACCAGCCCGTCCGTCTCCTCGGCGCCGAACGGGTCCACCGTCCAGTCCTCGGCCCGCGCCGGGACGACATCGAGGTGACCGTGGAGCACGAGCGCGGGCCGGCTCCGGTCCGCACCCTCGAGCCGGACGACGACGTTGGCCCGGCCGGGCGCGCTCTCGAACAGCTCCGGGGCGAGGCCCACCTCGGTGAGCAGGCCCATCACGTGCTCGGCGGCGGCGCGCTCCCCCGGCCCCGAGCCGTCACCGTAGTTCGACGTGTCGATGCGGATGAGGTCGCGGCAGATCTGCACGACCTCGTCCTGCGCGGTCACGGCAAAGGGCGTGC
The DNA here is from genome assembly GCF_963527515.1 of uncultured Cellulomonas sp. Lineage (NCBI taxonomy): Bacteria > Bacillati > Actinomycetota > Actinomycetes > Micrococcales > Cellulomonadaceae > Cellulomonas > uncultured Cellulomonas sp. The sequence goes on from NZ_CAURTV010000043.1 coordinate 6,069, forward strand.
CGGAGGCCGGGTGGGTGACGGGCATGCCGTCCACCGTACCGGCCCCCGGACGCGTGCCGTCGTCAGTGCGCGGCGGCCCCGAGCAGACCGCGCCGCGCCAGGAGCGGCTCGATCCGCGGGTCGCGGCCCCGCAGGTCCCGGAACGCCTGCATGGGATCCACCGAGCCGCCTCGGGAGAGCAGCCTCGCCCGGAAGGTGTCGCCGTTGGCGCGGTCGAGCCCGCCATTCTCTCGGAACCACTCGACGGTGTCGGCGTCGAGCACCTCCGACCAGATGTAGGAGTAGTAGCCGGCCGAGTAGCCGCCCCCGAACACGTGGTTGAAGTAGGTGGTGCGGTAGCGAGGCGGCACAGGGGCGTAGTCGACGCCCGCGCGCCGCAACGCCTCAGCCTCGAACTCCTCCACCTGCTCGACGCCGGTCGGCACCTCGTCCGGGGTCAGCCGGTACCAGGCCTGGTCCAGCAGCGCGGCCGCGAGGTACTCCGTCGTCGCGAACCCCTCGCCGTCCTGCCGGGCGGCCAGCAGCGTGTCCACCCACTCCGTGGGCATCGGCTCGCCGGTCTCGTGGTGCAGCGCGAACGACCGCAGGATCGACGGCTCCCAGGCCCACATCTCGTTGACCTGCGACGGGTACTCCACGAAGTCGCGCGGTACCTCCGTGCCGGACTGCGAGGGCCACCGGACCGCGGAGAACAGCCCGTGCAGGGCGTGGCCGAACTCGTGGAACATCGTGATCACCTCGTCCCACGCGAGCAGGGTCGGCTCCCCCGGCGGCGGCTTCGGGATGTTGAGGTTGTTCACCACGACCGGCTGCTCGCCCAGCAGCGTCGACTGGTCGACGAGATTGTTCATCCACGCGCCACCGCGCTTGGACTCCCGGGTCCAGTAGTCGCCGAGGAACAGGCCGAGCCCGCTGCCGTCGACGTCGAACACCTCGAACACGCGGACGTCCGGGTGGTAGCCCACCAGGTCGTGGCGCTCGGCGAACGTGAGCCCGAAGAGCGCGGTCGCGGCGCGGAAGACGCCGTCGGCCAGCACGCGGTCGAGCTCCAGGTAGGGGCGCAGGATCGCGTCGTCGAGGGACCGCCGCTCCTTCTTGACCTGCTCGGCGTAGAACTGCCAGTCCCACGGCTCGAGGCGGGCGTCCGGGTGGTCCCGGCCGAGCGCCTCGGCCAGGTCCGCACCCTCGGCCCGGGCGTTGGCCACAGCCGCCGGCGCGAGCCGCTCGAGGATGTCGGAGACGGCCTCGGCGGTCGTCGCGGTCGCGTCGGCGGCGACGTACTGCGCGTGGTGCGCGTAGCCCAGCAGCTGTGCGCGCTCCGCACGGGCGCGCACGAGGCCGAGCAGCGTGGGCCGCGTGTCGTGCGGGGCGGAGGTGCCGCGCCCGGTCGACGCCCGGAAGACCCGCTCGCGCAGAGCCCGGTCCCGCAGGACGGCCAGCGGTGCCTGCTGCGTCGGCAGGGCCAGCTCGAGGAACCACCCCTGCTCGTGGCCGCGGTCGCGGGCAGCCTTCGCCGCGGCCGCGCGCGCGTCGTCCGACAGGCCGTCCAGCTCGTCCTCGTCCGTCACCAGGACGCCCGCTGCGTTGGTGGCCGCCAGCAGGTCGCGGCCGAACGCGGTCTCAAGGCTCATGATCTCGGCGTTCAGCGCGCGCAGGCGGTCCTGGGACGCCTCGTCGAGCCCGACGCCCGCGCGCACGAACTGCGTGTGCGTGCGGTGCAGGAGCCACGCGGTGTCCGGCTCGAGGTCCAGTGCGCCGGACTCCACGTCGGCCTGCAGCGCCGCGACGCGCGCGTAGAGCCGGGCGTCGAGGTAGATCGCGTCGTGGTGGGCCGCGAACAGGGGTGCGATCTCCTCCTCGACGGCCTCGAGACCGGGCGTCGAGTCGGCGCTCGTCTGGTTGTAGAAGCTCACTGCCGCCCGGTGCAGGAGCCGGCCCGACCGCTCGAGCGCCTCGAGCGTGTTCTCGACGGTGGGCGGGGCGGGGTCGGCGGCGATCGCCTCGATCTGCGCCCGCTGCTGATCCATCCCGGCGAGCAGGGCCGGGCGATAGTGCTCCTCGCGGATCTGCGTGTGGTCCGGCAGTCCGTACGGGAGGGTGGAGGCGGCGCCGAAGGGGTTGTCGGCGGGGAGGTCGGTCGGCTGCATGGCGGCCATCATCCCCGAGGGTCCCCGTCCGCGCGCGGCACGGAGTCGGTCGAGTCAGGCGAGGGCGCCGGTGCGTGCCGCGTGCGTGGGGTAGCCGTGCGCCTGTCCGACGGCCGCGTTGTAGAGCTGTCCGTCGTGCGTGGTGAGGCCTGCGGCGAGGGCGGGGTCGGCCGCGAGCGCCGCGGTCCAGCCCAGGTCCGCGAGCGCGTCCAGGTACGGCAGCGTCACGTTGGTCAGGGCACGGGTGGACGTCACCGGCACGGCTCCCGGCATGTTGGCGACGCAGTAGAGGACGGACCCGTGCACCTGGAACGTCGGGTCGTCGTGCGTGGTGGCGCGGGTGTCCTGGAAGCAGCCGCCCTGGTCCACGGCCACGTCGACGAGCACCGACCCGGGCCGCATGCGGGACACCAGCTCGTTGGTGACCAGGCGGGGCGCGCGGGCGCCGGGGACGAGCACGGCGCCGATCACCAGGTCGGCGTCCAGCAGCTCGCGCTCGATCGCGTAGGCGCTGGACGCCACGGTGCGCACGCGGCCGCCGAAGGCCGAGTCCGTGTCGCGCAGCCGCGGCATGGACACGTCGAGCACCGCGACGTCGGCGCGCATGCCCACGGCGATCTCGGCGGCGTGCCGGCCGACGACGCCGCCGCCGAGCACCACGACCTTGGCGGCGTCGACCCCCGGCACCCCGCCGAGCAGCACCCCCGCGCCGCCCTCGTTCTTCATGAGGTGGTACGCGCCCACCTGGGTGGCCAGCCGCCCGGCCACCTCGCTCATCGGCGCGAGCAGCGGCAGCGACCCGTCGGGCAGCTGCACGGTCTCGTATGCGATCGAGGTGGTACCGGCCGCGAGCAGCGCGTCGGTGGCCGGCCGGTCCGCCGCCAGGTGCAGGTAGGTGAACAGCAGGAGGTCCTCGCGCAGGAACCCGTACTCGCCGGCTACCGGCTCCTTGACCTTGCAGACGAGGTCGGCGCTCCCCCAGACCTCGGCGGCGTCGGCGACGACCTGCGCTCCGGCGGCGGCGAACTGCTCGTCCGTGATCGCCGAGCCCGCGCCGGCGCCGGCCTGGACCAGGACCTGGTGCCCCGACGCCACCAGCTGGTGGACGCCCGCCGGCGTGACCGCCACGCGGTACTCGTGGTTCTTGACCTCGCTGGGGATGCCGACCTTCATGGTGGTCTCCGTCCGGGGTGGGGCTCGTAGTTGCCACGATTCTGAACTTCCTGTGTTGCGAACGCGTGACGTAGGGCGATGATTCGCTAGAATCGGCCAATGTCCGTCGATGGTTCGATCCGCGGCTCCCAGACCGGTCCTGACCGAACTCGGTTCGGGCAGCCGGTGCTGGACGACGTCGACAGGCACCTGCTCAGCGAGCTGGAGCGGGACGGGCGCATCTCGAACAAGGAGCTGGCCGCCCTGGTCGGCATCGCTCCGTCCACCTGCCACGCGCGCGTCCGGGCACTCCGCGAGTCCGGCGTGCTTCGCGGCTTCCACGCCCAGGTGGACCCCGAGGCGGTCGGCCGCGGGCTGCAGGCGATGATCGCGGTGCGGCTCCAGCCGTCCGCGCGTGCGCGGCTCAGCGACGTGGCGCACCGGCTGGTGCAGCGACCCGAGGTGCGCGACGTGTACCTGCTGGGCGGCGTCGACGACGTGCTCGTCCACGTGGCCGTGCGGGACTCCCCCGAGCTGCGCGCGTTCGTGCTCGAGCACCTGAGCACCCGCCCCGAGGTGGCCCACACGCAGACCAGCCTGGTGTTCGAGCACGTGCACGCCCCCGGCACCGCCGCGATCTGATCAGGGCAGGAGCTGCCGCCAGACGGCTGCCTGACCGAGGGTCCGCCGCCCGCCCGGCTCGTCGCCGAGCTGGTCCCAGACCCACAGGGCGGACTCGGTGCACCGGGCGAACCCCCACGCCGCGACCCGTCCGGGATCGAGGCCCAGGAGGTCGGCCACCAGGGTGGTCCGGCTGCGCAGCACCGACTCGGGATCGGCGTGCTCGAAGGGGTCGTCGACCTGCTCGAGCAGGGGCCACAGGTCGTAGGCCGGGTCGCCGCGCAGGGGCTTGGGGTCGATCGCGAGCCACCGTCCCTCACCTGCCGCCAGCACGTTCCCTGGGTTGAGGTCGCCGTGCACCAGCACCTGCGAGCGCCCCGGGAGCTCGCGCAGCAGGTCCGCCGCCGCCCTGACGTCCACGCCGTGCCGCACCCCGCGCTCCTCCAGGAGGTCAGCCCACGCGGCGCAGACCTCCGACATCGCCGGGACGGCCGCAGGTCCGGCGACCGACCACAGCGCCCGCGCCACCTCGGCGGCCACCGCCAGACGTTCGGGCGCGGAGCCCGGGGCGGCGGACAGCGGCGTCCCGGGAGCGACCCGTGCGAGCAGCAGCGCCCAGTCGTCCTCGTGCGTGCCCAGCACCTCCGGCACCCCGTGACCGTGCCAGGCGCGCAGGGCCAGGGCCTCGTGCCGCGCCTCGTCGTGCGGGAAGGAGATCTTCAGCACCACGAGCCGTCCGTCCGGGAGCGTGCCCGGCGCGCACCAGGACGACGCGCCGTCGGTGAACGGCGCCCCGAGCTGCAGACCCCACCGCTCGCGCCCACGGGCGACGAGGTCCGGCAGGCGCTCGAGCCACGCCCGGCCGGCGGACGTGCGGCCGGGGCCGTCGAGGAGGATCTCCGGGACCGATAGCGGCGTCACCTCACTCCTCTCGACTCCTCTCGTCGTGTGCCGGTCAGTATCCCCGTGCTGGTCCCACCGGGTGAACGGCACGGGCGCACAGCAGGACGGCGGGAGCACCGGTGCGCCGCGTGTGCGATCCTGCGCGCACCGACGGGCAGACGCAGGAGGCACGGGTGAGCGCTCGAGACCCGCAGGGGCTCAACCCCTGGGTCGACGCGCGTGGCGGGGAGCCCTACCCGCTGCTCCTGCCGAACCCCCGCACGTCCGTCGACGAGCGCACCGTGCGGTTCCTCGGTCCCGCGGTGCGCGTCCGCCGCGGGCCGCGGGGAGGCTTCCTGCTGGTCGCCGCCGTGCTGACCGCGGCGCTGGTCCTCGGGGGCTTCTGGTGGATGTCGACGTCACCGGTGTTCGGGCCGCCGAGCGGGCTCGAGGAGGCGGAGGCTCCCTTGGGCGCCCCGCCTCCGGTCCCCGCGGGCGGCGGCGCCTTCGCGTTCTCGAGCATCCAGCCCGACGGCAGCGGCCCCGTCACGTACAGCCCGTGCCGACCCATCCACTACGTGGTGCGGGCGGACGGCGGACCGGCCAACGCCGACCAGCTCATCCACACGGCGGTCGAGAGCATCTCCGCGGCGACCGGACTGCAGTTCGTCGACGACGGCGCCACGCAGGAGGCGCCCAGCGCGGACCGCAAGGCCTACCAGCCGGACGCCTACGGCCGGCGCTGGGCGCCGGTGCTGGTGACGTGGTCGACACCCGAGGAGACGCCCGAGCTGGACGGTGACGTCGCGGGGATCGGCGGCTCGGCGGCGGTGACGCGCGCGGGGCGGTCGGTCTACGTCACGGGGTCGATCACGCTCGACGGCGGGGACATCGGCGCGCTCGCCGCGGTCCCGGCCACGCAGCCCACCGCGTTCGGGATCGTCGTGCACGAGTTCGCCCACCTCGTCGGTCTCGACCACATCGACGACCCGACGCAGCTGATGTACCCGAGCACCAGCCCGACCGTCTCGCAGCTCGGCAGCGGAGACCTGGCGGGGCTCGCCGCGCTCGGCAGCGGCGCGTGCGCGCCGCACGTCTGACCGATCCCTCCACACGGGCCACCCATCCTCCGTCGCGCTTCTCCCAGGTCGCGCGCGTACTCTCGCGGCAGACCGTCGACAGCGCACACCCGGGAGCCCTCATCCACGCTCGACCGATCGTCCTCGTGCACGGCACCCGCACGTCGTCCGCGATCTGGCGCCGGCAGGTGGACGCCCTGGAGCTCTCCGGGCACCACACCGTCGCCCTGGACCTGCCGGGGCACGGCCGGCGCGCGCACGAGCGGTTCAGCCTCGAGGGAGCGCTGGCAGCGATCGACGAGGCCGTCGACTCCTGCCCCGAGCCCCCGCTGCTGGTCGGCCTCTCCCTCGGGGGCTACACCAGCCTCGCCTACGCGCGGCAGCACGAGCACAAGATCGTCGGCGTGGTGCTGGCGGGGTGCTCCACCGAGATCAGGGGCAAGCCCGTGGCCGCCTACCGCCGGGCGGCCGGGATGCTCACGCGGGCGCTGCGGCTGGGCGGACCGGACTGGAACGTCGTCACGGACATGCTCACCGAGCTGGCGGGCTACTCGCCCCTGACCGACCTGCGCCGGACGCTGGTCCCGGTCTGGCTGGTGAACGGGCGGCGCGACCCCCTACGGCTCGACGAGCGCCGCTACCTCGGCGCACGCCCCGGCACCCGGCTGACCGTGGTGCCCCGCGCCGGGCACGACGTGAACACGCACGCGCCCGTCGCGTTCAACCGGATCCTGCTCGGCGCGCTGCACGAGCTGCGTCCGCGCAGCGTCCTCGCCGCCGCCTGAGCGCGCCCGGCCCGTCCGGGCAGGCACAGTAGGGGCGTGGATCCCGCGCAGCGTGCCGACGCCTCCCGGCTGCGCACCCGGGCGACCGTGCTGCACGCCGACGCCGACTCCTTCTTCGCCGCCGTCGAGCAGCGGGACAAGCCGTCGCTGCGCGGTCGACCCGTGCTGGTCGGCGGCACCGGCCCGCGCGGCGTCGTGTCGACCGCGTCCTACGAGGCCCGGCGCGCGGGGGCCCGCTCGGCCATGTCGATGAGCCGGGCGCGCCGCCTGTGCCCGGCAGCCGCGGTGCTCCACCCGCGGTTCGAGGCGTACTCGGCGTACTCGCGGGTCATCATGTCGGCGCTGGGCGCCCTGTCCGAGCTGATCGAGCCGCTGAGCATCGACGAGGCCTTCGTCGACCTCGAGGCGGGCCCGTACGCCGACGACCCGGCACGCGCCGCCGCCGAGGTCCGCGGTCGGATCCGCGACCTCACCGGCCTCGCGGTCTCCATCGGGATCGGCCGGACCAAGCTGGTCGCCAAGCTCGCCTCCGACGCGGGCAAGCCGGACGGGCTGCTGGTCGTCGAGCCGGCGGCCGAGGACGCCTTCCTCCTGCCGCTGCCGGTGCGCGCGGTGCCCGGCATCGGTCCCGCGACGGCCGCGGCGCTCGAACGCCTCGACGTCCGGACCGTCGCCGACCTGCGCCGGCAGCCGCTGGACGTCCTGACCATGACGGTCGGCGAGTCGTCGGGCACCAACCTGTACCGGCTCGCGCGGGGCATCGACCCGCGGCCCGTCGCACCCGGTGCCGAGCGCAAGTCCGTCGGCGCCGAGCGCACCTTCGCCGAGGACATCTTCGGGACCGACCTCGTCGCGGCCGCGATCGACCGCGTGACCGACGAGGCGCTGCGCCGCCTGGGCGCCCACGGCGGCGGCGCACGGACGGTCGTCGCCAAGGTCAGGTTCGCCGACTTCACCACGCTGACCCGCTCCGTCACGCTCCCCCAGCCCACCGCCGAGCCCGCCGAGCTGCGCGCCGCCGCGCACCAGGCCGCGCGCGCGGCCGGCATCAGCGACTCGGTCCGGCTGCTCGGGGTGTCCTTCCACAACCTGTCGGCGCACGCGCAGCTGACCCTGCCGTGGGGCGAGGAGGAGTCCGCGCCGGCGGTCGTCACGGAGCAGGAGGAGCCGACCGAGGTGCCGGCACGGCTCGAGCTGCTCTCGCAGGAGAACGCGCGGCCCGGCCTGGACGTCGAGCACGCGACCCTCGGCCGGGGCTGGGTGGTGCACGTGCGGGGCAGGCAGGCGACCGTCAGGTTCGAGAGCGTGCACACCCCACCGGCGCGATCCCAGGTGGTCGACCTCGACGCCGACCCGCTCCTGCTGGTCCCGCCGCTCGTCCCGGCAGCCGACGCCTGACCGCGGTCAGCCGAGTGCCCGCCGGCTGCGACGGTCGTTCTCCTTGCCGATCGCCTCGACCAGCTCCTCCTTGGTCATCCGCGACCGACCGTCGACGCCCAGCTCCTTGGCGAGGTCGTACAGGTGCGCCTTGCTGGCGTTGGCGTCGACGCCACCCGCCGTCGGGGCGTCCGAGTCGGCACCCTCCTCGGCGTGCGGGTCCGACGGCCCGTACTCCGCCTTGGGGCGCCAGCTGTCGCCGACCTTCTCGTGCGTGTGCTTGAGCGCGGCGAACGCGACCCGGTGGGCGCGCTCCTCGTCGCCGTCGTACTGCTCGATGGCCGCGTCGTACGTGTGCGCGAACGTGCGCTGCGCCTTCTCGTCCGAGCGCTGCAGCGTGCTCGGCAGCTCGCTCTGCCTGGCGGCTCCGGAACGTGTCGTCTTGGGCACCGTCCACCTCCCTGGTCTGGGGACGCACTCGATCGTCGCGCCGTGCGCGCGGGCCCGCCACTCGTCCCGTCGTGGGCCGTTGGTCACTGGCTCCGGCAGGGGACAACTCGGACGATGGCAGGACCCGTCGCACACGCCCGGGCGTCGTGACGACCAGGAGAGCGCAGTGACAGTCAGCACCGAGCGACGGCCCACCGCACGCGTCGACGTCGAGACCATCTGGGGCGCGGTCGCCCAGTACCTCCCGCACCCCAACGGTGGAGGGCTGGTGGCCGTCACCGCACGCGTCCACGAGGACGCCCTCGTGCACGAGTCCGCGTACGTCGAGGCCGGAGCCGTCGTCGGTGCGGGTGCCTCCCTCGGCGCCAGCTGCTGGGTGGACACCGACGTGCGGGTCGGCGACGGCGCCCGGATCGCGCGGAACGTGTACCTGGGCGCCGGCTCCCGGATCGGCGCCGGGGCACGGATCGGCACCGGTGCGCGCGTCGGTGCGTCCGTGGTCGTCGCGCCGGGCGCGCGGGTCGCCACCGACGCGGTGGTCCCCGACCGCGACGTCGTCCTGGCCCACGACCGACGCCCGCGGCAGGACGCCGGCACCGCCGCCAGGTAGGGCGGCTGGCGGAACCGTCGGCCGCGTTGCTAGCGTCCGCCTGCCGCACACGTGCACGGGGCGACCTCTGCCCTGCAACTTCGACGAGTAGGGACTGCCCATGAGCATCGGATGGCGGCTGCACGGTGACGGCAGGACGGTCCCGGTCGGGGAGGTCGTCGCCCCCGACGAGCGCCTCACCTGGCCGCGGACCATCGGCATCGGCATGCAGCACGTGGTGGCGATGTTCGGCGCCACGTTCCTGGTCCCGCTGCTGACCGGCTTCTCGCCGGCGACGACCCTGTTCTTCTCCGCCGTCGGCACGGTGGTGTTCCTGCTCGTCACGCGCAACAGGCTGCCCAGCTACCTGGGCTCCTCGTTCGCGTTCATCGCCCCCATCGGTGCCGCGACGGCTACCGGCGGCCAGTCCGTGGCGCTGGGCGGCATCGTGGTGGTCGGCGTGCTGCTCGCGGCCATCGGCGCCGTGGTGCACGTCGCCGGCGCCGGCTGGATCGACAGGCTCATGCCCCCGGTGGTCACCGGCACGATCGTGGCGCTCATCGGGCTCAACCTCGCACCGGTCGCCTGGGGGACCTGCACCCAGAGCGTGGTCGACGGGTCGATCGTCGAGACGTGCACCAACGGCTTCCGGGCCGCCCCGATCACCGCCCTGGCCACGCTGCTCGCGATCATCCTGTGCACCGTGCTCTTCCGCGGCATCCTCGGGCGCCTGTCGATCCTGGTCGGCGTGCTGGTCGGCTACGCGGTCGCCAACCTGCGCGGAGAGGTCGACTTCTCGGGCGTGCGCGCCGCCGACTGGGTCGGGTTCCCGCAGTTCCTCACCCCGACGTTCGACATCGCCGTCCTCGGGCTGTTCGTCCCCGTGGTGCTGGTCCTGGTGGCCGAGAACATCGGCCACGTGAAGTCCGTCGCCGCGATGACCGGGCACGACATGGACCCGCTGGCCGGGCGCGCCCTGTTCTCCGACGGCATCGCCACCACCCTGGCCGGGCTCGGCGGCGGCTCGGGAACCACCACGTACGCCGAGAACATCGGCGTCATGGCGGCCACCAAGGTGTACTCCACGGCGGCGTACTGGGTCGCCGCCGCGACCGCGCTCGTCCTCTCGCTGTCACCGAAGTTCGGCGCCGTGGTGGCCTCGATCCCCGCGGGCGTCCTGGGCGGAGCGACCACGGTGCTCTACGGGATGATCGGCATCCTCGGCGCCCGCATCTGGGTGCAGAACAGGGTGGACTTCTCCGACCCGAAGAACCTCACGACGGCCGCCGTGGCGCTGGTCGTGGGCATCGCGAACTTCACGTGGGCGCCCGGCGACCTGATCTTCGGCGGCATCGCGCTGGGCACGGCCGCCGCGCTGATCGTCTACCACCTCATGCGGGTGCTCGCCGTGTGGCGGGGCACCAGCCAGGAGCCCGCGTCCCCGGCCTCCGTCCCCGCGGTCGATCCCGCGCAGCGGTAGCCGCCGGGGGCTGTCCGGATGTGGGTGGTGTGCGGTCTGATCGTCTCGAACGGTCGCGTGGGCGACCGACCACGACACGGAGGACCCCGATGGCGACGATCGTCTCCACCCTGTTCATCTCGCTCGACGGCGTGGCCGAGATCGACCCGGCCTGGCACTTCCCGTACTTCGACGAGCGCATGGGTGCCGCGGTCGGCGAGGACTACGAGGACGTCGACGTCCTGGTGCTCGGCCGCGTCACCTACGACAGCTTTGCGGGTGCCTGGCCGGAGCGGGAGGCGGCCGGCGGCGAGGACGCCACGTTCGCCGCGCAGCTCGGCGACGTCCGCAAGGTCGTGGCGACCCGCGGCGAGCAGGACCTCGGCTGGCGGAACGCCGAGCCGTCGAGCGACATCGTCCAGGCCGTCACCGCCCTGAAGGCAGACCCGCGCATCGGCAAGATCCTGGTCGCCGGCTCGATCTCGGTGGTCCGCCAGCTCCTCGCCGCCGGCCTGCTGGACGAGCTGAGCCTCTTCGTGCACCCCGTCGCGGCCCGCAGCGGGGAGCGGCTCTTCGACGACGGCGAGCCCATCTACCCGCTGCACCTGCTGCGCTCGGACGTGTTCCCCACGGGCGTGGTCCGCCTCGTGTACGCGCCGAGCGAGCTGCCGGGCAGCCAGACGTACGACGACGTCACCGACAAGGTGCCCGGTGGCGCCTGACCGGCTCACGTGGCCGCAGGCGCTCGCCTGGCGGCTGCGCCGACAGCTCCTCGACCCCGTGGACGACGTGTCCGTCGTCGACGTCGTACGGGCCGTCGGGGCGCTCCCCGGCCAGGACGACGCCGAGGCCGAGCTGGCGATCGGTGCGCGGCGGCTCCGGCCGCGGCCGGGCGACGTCGCGCGCGCCGTGGCCGCCGGCGAGCTGGTCCGCACGTTCGCGTTCCGCGGCGCCGTCCACCTCGCGACGCCCGAGGGCGCCGGCGCCTACCTCGCGCTGCGCGCGTCCAGCCGGATGTGGGAGCTGCCCAGCTGGCAGACCTTCTACGGGCTCGCCCCGGCGGACTGGCCGGCGTTCCGGCAGGCGGTGCGCGACGCCCTCGCAGGCGGCCCGCTGACTCCGTCGGCGCTCGGGGCAGTCCTCACGAGCCAGCCCACGTACCGCCACCTCGACACCGTCTTCGCGGACAACCCCTGGAGCCTCGTGAAGGCGCTCGCCTGGCAGGGTGACCTGTGCTTCGGGCCGTCGCGCGACGGGCAGGCGACGCTCCAGCGCCTGGACGGCAACCCGCGCTGGACCGGCCTCGTGGACCTGGACGAGGCCGGCAGGTGGGCCGTCGAGGCCTACGTCCGGGCGTACGGGCCCACGACGCCCGGGCACCTGCAGTACTGGCTCGGCGAGGGGCTGGGCGTCCGGCGCGCGCACCTGCGGTCCTGGCTCGCGGACCTCGCGGACCGGCTGGCGCCGGTCGAGGTGGACGGCGAGCCCGCGGTCGTGCTGCACGAGGACCTCGCGGAGCTGGTGTCGACTGCCCCGGCGACGAGCGTCCGGCTGCTGCCGAGGTACGACCAGTGGGTGCTCGGACCGGGCACCGCGGACCCGCACGTGGTGCCGCCGGCCGAGCGCGCACTGGTCAGCCGCGGGGCGAACCTCGCGGTCGTCGGCGGGGTGGTCCGCGGCACGTGGTCTCTCTCGCGGGACGAGGTCGACGTCACCTGGTTCGCGGGCACGGACGCGGTCGCCCGGGACGACGTGGCCGCCCAGGTCGAGCGGCTGGCGACGGTCGCCGGGAGGCCGCTGCGCCTCTCCGCCGGTCCAGCCTGACCGACTGGCACCTCCGGATCGCTCCGTCCGGATCGCGAGACCGGTGTGACGGTCGCACCGACCGGCCGCATGATGGCTGGGCGCCGACAACGAGGTCGTCGTGGGGCCGGCACCGTCGCCGGCCCGAGCTGCAGCCGAGCAGGATGGTCGATGAGGACGAACCCGCGCACCGTCGCCCTGTGGGCGGCCCCTGTCCTTGCACTGGCGCTCGTGACCGCGCTGGTCTCGTCCGTCGAGCCCCTCTGGACGTCCTGGCCCGGCGCCACCGTGCGGTTCGGCGGGTTCGTCGCCGTCGCGGTCGGGCTCTACGCGCTGGCGGGGCGCTGGGAGCGTCGCGCGCATCCGGACCGGGGCTGAGACGAGCACACCCCCGACCGCGTCTCCGCAGATCAGGGGTGTTTTCGTCGCTGTCTCAACGAGTGTCCGGAAAGGGACTTGAACCCTCACGCCCGTTAGGGCACTAGCACCTCAAGCTAGCGCGTCTGCCATTCCGCCACCCGGACAGGTGGACCGCAGGGCACCCGGAGGCGCCCTCAGGTGCGGCAGAAAAGATATCACGGCGCGGCGGCCGGGCACGCATCCGCCCCCCGGGGCACACTGGCGGCAGACGCCGGGATCAGCATGCCCCGGCCGCGACGCGGGGAGCCTCATGACCGACGCCAGCCCGACCGGACGGGTCCCGTCCAGCACCGCGGTGCGCAAGGTCGCAGGCGCCCGTCGCAACCCCAGCGTGTACGGCGCCGAGCAGACGGCGCCCCGGTGGCTGCGCAACACCGCGGGGGTGTCGTGGCGGCTGCTCGTGGTCATCGCGATGGTCGCCCTGATCTTCTACGCCACCTCGCGCGTGCAGCTGCTGTTCGTCGCGGTGTTCCTCGCGTTCGTGTTCACCGCCGTGCTGCGCCCCGCGGTCGACTTCCTCGACCGCTGGATGCCGCGAGGGCTGGCCACCGCACTCAGCATCCTCGGCGGGATCGTCTTCTTCCTCGGGCTGCTGACCTACGTCGGCTACTCGATCGCCAACCAGTGGACCGACCTCACCACGCAGTTCAGCGACGGCATCGACCAGATCACCGACTTCCTGGAGAACGGTCCCCTGCCGTTCACCATCACCAACGACCAGATCGCCGAGTGGATCAGCAACGGTCAGCAGTGGGTGCAGGAGCACGCCGGCGACCTGGCCAGCCAGGCGGCCGCGGGCGCGGGCTCGGTGGTGGAGGTGTTCACCGCGCTCGCTCTGGCGATCTTCTGCACGGTCTTCTTCCTGGCACGCGGCCGCGAGATGTGGACCTGGTTCCTCAACCAGCTGCCCTCGCGGGTGCGCGAGAGCTGGAAGACGGCCGGGGGCGCCGGCTGGTACACGTTCTCGGGGTACACCCGCGGCACCGTGATCATCGCGGTCACCGACGGCCTGCTCGCCTTCATCCTGCTGAGCATCCTGCGCGTGCCGCTCTCGGCCCCGCTCGCGGTCCTCGTGATGATCGGTGCGTTCATCCCGCTGATCGGCGCACCCGCCGCGATGGTGATCGCGATGATCGTGGCACTGGCCGCCAACGGCCTGCTCTCCGCGGCGATCGTCGGCATCGGGATCGCCCTCATCGGACAGTTCGAGGGCCACATCCTGCAACCGATCGTGATGGGCAAGCAGGTGTCGATCCACCCCGTCGGCATCGCGCTCGCCGTCACCGCGGGCACCCTGACCGCCGGCATCCTCGGCGCGGTCATCTCGGTGCCGCTGGTGGCGGTGTGCTGGGCGATCTTCTCGCGGCTGCGCACTCTGGACCCGCCGATGGAGGAGTCCGAGGCGGACGACGAGGTGGCGCCCGTGGACAGGGTGCAGGAGATCGACGACGACGAGGCCGTCAAGCAGCCCTGACGGTCAGCGGAAGTCGCGCGACGCCGACCGGACCTTGAGCGACATCGGGGTCAGGTGCTCCGCCACCAGGTTGGTCGCGCCGTCCGACCGTTCCAGCCGGCCGCGCACCACGAGGGCGCGTGACGTGCGGGCCACCTTGCGGAACTTCTGCCACAGCCCCGCCGAGCAGATGACGTTGAGCAGCCCGGTCTCGTCCTCGAGGGACAGGAACGTGATCCCGCCGGCGGTCCCCGGTCGCTGCCGGTGGGTCACGACGCCGGCGACGGCCACCCGTCGGCCGATCTCGTGGGAGTACGCCTGCTCGACCCGCAGGACGCCGGCCGCGTCGAGGCCCTCGCGCACGAACTGCGTCGGGTAGGAGTCCACCGAGACGCCCGTGGCCCACACGTCCGCGGTGGCGACCTCGACGTCGCTCAACCCGGGGAGCGTCGGCGCGCTGACGCCCACGGAGACCCCCGGCAGCGTGTCCGGGCCCTCCTGCGCCAGCGCCCCGGCCGCCCAGAGCGCCTCCCGTCGGGTGACCCCGAGGCTGTCCAGCGCGCCGGCGGTGGCGAGCGCCTCGAGCTGCGCGGTCGACAGCTGCACCCGCCGCACCAGCTGGCGCAGGTCCGCGAACGGCCCGTGCGCCCGGCGCTCGTCGACCAGCCGCTGGGCCACGTCCTCCCCGACGGACCGCACCGAGGCGATCCCGAGGCGGACCGCCAGCGAGCGCGTCCCGTCGCCCGTGCGCTCCCCCACCGGTGCGGCCGGTCCGGTGCCGCTCGGCGCCGGCACCAGCAGCGGCTCGCCGCCCTCCGGGGTCGGACTCAGCCGCTCGACGCACGCCTGCACGTCGGAGGCCTGCACGTCCGGGCGCAGCACCTCCAGGCCGTGCCGGCGCGCATCGGCCGCGAGGCTCTGCGGCGAGTAGAAGCCCATGGGCTGCGCGGCCAGCAGCCCCGCGTAGAACGCGGCCGGGTGGTACACCTTCAGCCACGCGCTGGCGTAGACCAGGAACGCGAACGAGTACGCGTGCGACTCGGGGAACCCGAAGTCGGCGAACGCCTTGAGCTTGTCGAAGATCTCCGTGCCGGTCTGCTCGTCGATCCCGTGCCCGGCCATGCCCGACATCAACCGGTCGCGCATGGCCTCCATCCGCTCGGTCGACCGCTTGGAGCCCATCGCCCGGCGCAGCTGGTCGGCCTCCGCCGGGGTGAAGTCGGCGACGTCGATCGCCATCTGCATGAGCTGCTCCTGGAACAGCGGCACGCCCTTGGTCTTGGCCAGCGACTTCTCCAGCAGCGGGTGCAGGTACGTGACCGGCTGGCGGCCGTGCGCGCGCTCGATGTACGGGTGCACCGAGCCGCCCTGGATGGGACCGGGGCGGATGAGGGCGACCTCGATGACGATGTCGTAGAACGTGCGCGGCTGCAGGCGCGGCAGGGTGCCCATCTGCGCACGCGACTCCACCTGGAACACCCCGACGGTGTCCGCGGCGCTGAGCAGGTCGTACACGCGCGGGTCCTCCGCCGGCAGCCCGTGCAGGTCCAGCTCCTGACCCTCGTGCTCACGCACGGACGTGAACCCGATGCGCAGCGCGGTGAGCATGCCCAGGCCGAGCAGGTCGAACTTCACCAGCCCCGCGTCCGCGCAGTCCTCCTTGTCCCACTGCAGCACCGTGCGCCCCGGCATCCGCGCCCACTCCACCGGGCACACCTCGATCACCGGCCGGTCGCACATGACCATGCCGCCCGAGTGGATGCCGAGGTGGCGCGGCAGCCGCAGGAACCGGTCGGCCAGGTCGATGACGTGCTCCGGGATCTCGTCGAGGTCGCTCGCCGAGGGTGGCAGGACGGTGGGGACGACGTCGTGCCCGTCCGCCGTGACGAGGCCGGGGGTGTCGACGCCCTTCGGGGAGCGCAGCACCGACGGCGGCTCCCACGTGTTGCCCCACATCGACGCCTGCGTGCGCCGGCGCTCGTCGCGCGCGGTGGTGGGTGCCTGCGCCACGGGTCCGGCGTGGTCGGTGTGTGGACGGGGGCGCCGGCTCGAGGACGGCTTCTCGGGCGGGGGTGGTGCGGCCGGGCGCAGGCTGCCCCACCGCTCGATCGACGATGCCCACGCGTCCTGCTGCCCCGCGTCGTACCCGAGCGCCCGCGCCGCGTCCCGGACGGCCGACCGTGGTCGGTAGGAGATGACGTTCGCCACCTGGGCGGCGTGCGTCCGGCCGTGCTTCTCGTAGACGTACTGGATGACCTCCTTGCGGCGCGCGGACTCGATGTCCACGTCGATGTCCGGCGGACCGTCCCGCTCCGGCGCGAGGAACCGCTCGAACAGCAGCCCGTGCCGCACCGCGTCGACGGCGGTGACCCGTAGCGCGTAGCAGACCGCCGAGTTGGCGGCCGAGCCGCGACCTTGCGCGAGGATCCCGTTGCGGCGACAGAAGTCGACCAGGTCGTAGACCACGAGGAAGTACCCGGGGAAGCCGAGGTCCTCGATGACGGTCAGCTCGTGCGCCAGCTGCGCGTACGCGCCGGGCACCCGCTCGGCCTCCGGCGGCCCGTACAGCTCCAGGGCGCCGCGCCGGACCAGCTCGCGCAGCCACGTGGCCTCGGTGTGGCCGGGCGGCACCGGGTACGGCGGGAGCTGGGGCGCGACGAGGGACAGGTCGAACGCGCACTCGTCGGCCAGGTCCGCCGCGGTGACCACGGCCGACGGGTGCCGACGGTGCAGCGCGAGCATCTCGGTCGCCGACCGCAGGTGCGCCATCGGCCCGCCGGGCAGCCAGCCGTCCAGGTCCTCCAGCGACGACCGAGCGCGGACGGCGGCGAGCGCCGCGGCCAGGTCGGCGTCCCGCGGGGTGGCGTAGTGCACGTTCCCCGTGGCGACGAGCGGAAGACCGGCGTCGGCCGCGAGGCCCGCGAGGGCGTCGGCACGGTCGGTGTCGTACGGGTCCCCCGCCGCGGTGACCTCGACCGCCACGTTGTCCTTGCCGAACAGGGCGACGAGCCGGTCCAGCTCGGTCCTGGCCGCCTCGATCCCGGCCGCGGTCACCTCGGTGACCCCCGAGGGGTCCCCTCCCGCGAGCGCGCGCCGGACCGACCCCTTGCGGCAGCCGGTGAGCACGAGCCACTGCCCGGCGGCGGTCGCGGCGAGCTCCTCGAGCCGGTAGTCCGCGGCGCCCTTCCTGCCGGTCCGCAGATGGGCCTCCGCGATCGCGCGGGACAGGGCGCGGTAGCCGTCGGGTCCGCGCGCGAGCACCAGGAGATGGGACGCGCGCGGGTCCGGGACTCCCGTCGGCAGGTCGAGCACGGGCGGTCCGGGCGTGACGCGCGCGGCCTCCCGGGGGTGCCGACGACCGTCCGGCGCCGGCAGGTGCAGCTCCGCGCCGAACACCGTGGGCAGCCCGACGGCCTTGGCCGCCTGCGCGAACCGCACCACGCCGTAGAGCCCGTCGTGGTCGGTGAGCCCGAGCGCGCGCAGGCCCAGCCGCGACGCCTCGGCGGCGAGCTCCTCGGGCTGGCTGGCGCCGTCGAGGAAGCTGAACGCGGAGTGCGCGTGCAGCTCGGCGTACCGCGGGGGGAAGGGTGCCGATCGCTCAGTCATACGTCGCCTCGCACGTCCAGCCGGTGGCCGAGCACGCCAGCAGCACCGCGCGGCCGTCGTCGAACGTCACCTGCAGGTGTGCCCGCAGACCGGGGCGGTCGTCGGCCGCCACCCACCAGCGCTCGCTCAGCAGCCACGGCCCGGCCCACCCGACGACCGCGCGCGGCCCGTCGGCGGGCAGCTGCACCGGCGTGACGTCCCGCGCGGTGACCCGACGCGACGGTCCGCGCCCCAGGCCATCCTCGGCCGTCTCCCGCGGCAGCCACCGCACCCAGGCAGGCTCGCTGCTCATCCCGCTGCGCACGTCGAGCACCACGGGCGCGCCGGTGGAGTCCCGGACGTCGACGCGGTCCGGCGGGTCCAGCACGGTCGCCGGCGCCGGGTCGGGCAGCCGTCCCGGCCAGGGCCGGTCCACCGGTCGCGCCGGCTCGGTCTGCTCGCCCCAGGGCTGGAGGTGCACCTGGTCGCGTACGTCCCGCCCGCCCTGCAGCGTCGCGACGAGGATCCCCGACCCCCCGACGATCCCCTGCACCCGGTCGAGCGCCCGGTGCGCGCGCAGGTCACCGCCGGACGGTCCGCCCCACAGCCGCCCCTGCTCGGCGCCCGCGGAGGCGACGTCCAGCGCGGTGATCGCGAGGTGGACCAGGGTGACCGCGCGGGACTCCTCGCCGTGCCACGGGTCCACCGGCAGGTCGTCGTGCGCCCACGGGTCCCTGCCGGACGCGACGGCGTCCCGTGCCGAGCGGTGCCGCGCCCGGGCGGCCGGGTCGTCCGCCGCCCGGCTGCGGGCCGTCTCGATCGCGCTCGACGCCAGCCAGCCCTCCAGCTGCCACCGGATCCGGTCCGTGATCCGGGCGGGGGTCAGCCCGCCCCAGCCGCCCAGGTCGGTCCGCCAGGTGCGTACCAGGTCGACGCCCTCGTCGGTGCGTGCCGCGATCTGCAGTCGTCCGCACGTCACGGAGTGCTGCAGGAGCAGGGCGTGCAGCTCCTCCGCCAGCCGTCGGCCGGCGAACGTGGCGGTGTCCACCCGGTCGAGCGGCGGGTCGAGGTCGGTGGCCACCTCCAGGTCCGCCTCCGGTCGGCGCCGGGCGGGCGGGCGTTCGTCGTCGCCGCGGGCGAGCGTCTGCGCCCACGCGCCGAGCCGCCCGAAGCGCGCGTGCACGTCGGTGGGCGGCAGCGCGGCGAGCTGACCGAGCTGTCTCAGCCCCAGACGGTGCAGGAGGTCCACCAGCTGGGCCACCGCGGTGGCGGCCTCGTCGGTGACCGCCGCGTGCACCAGCTCGCTCATCGCGCGCGGGGCCAGGTACGCCGCCGACGCCCCCGGGGGCACCACCGCACCGGTCCGGGTGGCCAGCACGGCGGCGAGCAGCCCGTCCGCCGTGCCCACCGCGCACTCGTGCCCCGACCCCACCGCGACCGCGTCGATGAGCAGCTCCGCGAGGGCGTCCTCCGACCCGTGGTACCGGCTGGCCCCGCCCGCGGGCAGCAGCAGCATCCCGGCGCGGACCACCTCGATGCCCGCCACCACGGTCTCCGCAGCCGCCGCGACCGGCTCGAACAGCCGCACGTCACGCGCGTCGTCCGCGGGCAGCAGCACCAGCTCCGGGCAGACGCCCTGCGCCTGCCGCCGCCGCATCCCCCGGCGCACCCCCTCGGCCCGCGCGAGCGCCGACACGGCGGTGAGCTGGCGCCCGTCGTGCACCGCGGTGGGCACGTGCGGCGGCACCTGCTCGGAGGTCGCCGCGGCCACCACCGGCCAGTCCGGGACCCACAGGACGGTCGTGCGCGTGCTCATCCGACGAGCCTCAGTCCCGGTGCCGGTGCCTGGACCTGCGGTGCGGGTGCGGAGCCCAGAGGCAGGGTCAGGTCCAGCGCACGCGGCACGGCGGCGCTGCCCCGGCCGGTGCGGACCAGCCGGAGCTCGTGCGTGCGCAGCCGCCCCTCGCCCGCGTCGATCCCCGTCCACCGGCCCGACTCGACCGTGAGCACCACCCCGGCGCCGGGCCAGTCGGTGGTGGCCAGCAGCACCGACCCGCGGTCCCGGGCACGCGCGGACAGCTTGCGGCGGTCTGCGTCCGTGAGCGCCGCCTCGGGGCCGACCACGACCACGTCGACGCCGTCGAGCAGCGCGGCCACCACGGTCGGCGCCTCGAGGCCCGGGCGCGGGACCACGGCCAGCCGGTCGAGCGACACCCCCGCCTGGGACGCCGCGAGCAGGCCGATGGTGGGCTGGCCGACGACGGCCGCCCACGCCCCACCGGCGCACGCGTGGGCGAGCATGGCGAGCACCAGCGACGTCGACCCCGTGACCACCGTCGTGGCGCCGCGCCGCAGCCCCCCGGGGCGGCTCGGGGGCCCCGGCGGGGGGCCCCCCCACCGCGGGGGGGGGGTGGGGGT
>NZ_CAURTV010000044.1:0-25023 GCF_963527515.1 uncultured Cellulomonas sp.
GTCCGGCGTCGTCCCGCGGCTTTGCGCCTTCGCGGCCGCTGCCACGGAGACGCTCGGCGGGTCGGCGTGGGCGGTCCTCACGCGGCGCACCGCCGACGACCCGCCGTCGGCGGTCGCCCGAGGCGGCAGCCCGGCCGAGCTCGGCGTCGAGTCGTCCACCGCTGTGGTCATCCACGGCCTCTGGCAGGTCGAGGTCGGCATGTCCGCGACGGCAGCCACGGGCGAGGTCGTCGCCACGTCGCTGGACGCCCTGGCCGCGGTGGCGGTGCTGGGAGCGCGGTAGCGCCAGAAGGAGCAGAGCGCGGTAGCGCCAGAAGGTGCAGAGCGCGGTAGCGCAAGAAGGTGCAGAGCGCTAGCCGTGCAGCGGCAGGGTCAGGGTCGTCGCGGCGCCCTCGACCAGCCGGACCGGGACGCCCCAGTCCTGCGCGTTGAGGTGGCAGGCCGGGTACTCGATGGCGGGGTCGGCGTCGCAGCTGGCCGCGTGGGCGGTGACGTGCAGGACGCCCTCGGTCACCGCCGGGTCCAGGCGGAGCACGCGGTCGAGCGGGACGTCGTCGCCGGCGCCGTCGAGCAGCAGGCCCGGCGGGGTCGACGAGACCTGCAGCCGGGTGGACGGTCCGTACCGGTCGTCGTACTTCTGACCCGCCGCCGGGGTGAACACCACGTCGAGGCGCACCTCGCCCGGTGACAGCTCGGTGACCGGGCGCTGCGTGCGGTGGCTGCCGGAGTCCAGGATCTGGCCGACGAGCGTGGCGGGCAGGGCGATCCGGGTGAGGCGGTGCGCCGCGGACTCCACGACGAGCAGCGTGGACCCGCCGTCCAGGACGAGGATCCCGCTGGGCTCGGCCAGGCCGGTGGCGAGCGTCGTGACCTCCCCGTCGGCGTACCTGCGGACCGCGCCGTTGTAGGTGTCGGCGATCACCACGGATCCGTCGGGCAGGACCGCCACGCCGAGCGGGTGCTGCAGGCGGGCCTCGTCGGCGGGGCCGTCACGGTGGCCGAAGTCGAACAACCCCTCGCCGACGACGGTGTGCACGGTCCGCTCCACCGGGTCCACCCAGCGCAGCGCGGAGGTCTCGGAGTCGGCCAGCCAGATCCGGTCGTCGGCCGCGACGGCGAGCCCGGACGGCTGCGCGAACCATGCCTCGTGCAGGGGGCCGTCCAGCAGCCCCTCGTTCATGGTGCCGCCGAGCGGCTCGAGGGAGCCCTGCGTGTCGTCGAACGTCCACAGCGTGTGGTTGCCGGCCATCGCGACGACGAAGCCGCCCAGCGCCTGCGACCAGGCGACGTCCCACGGGGAGGAGAGCTTCTGGCGACGAGGACCCGGCACGAACGACGGGTCCGGGTGCGGGCGACCGTCGTCCGCGCCGTGGACGCCCAACGACGAGCCGAGTGCGGCCGTCTCGTCGCCGGGTGCGCCGACGACGGGCATGGACGCCGGCTCCTCGTCGGCCTCGGCCTCGTCAGACGGCAGGAAGTTGTCGATCGCTCCGACCATGTACTGCTCACCCGTCCCGGCGACCGTGGTGACCGATCCGTCCGCCAGGCGGACCCCGCGCAGCGCGTGGTTGACGGTGTCGGCGACGAGCACGTCGTACCCGAGCGCGGACCGCTGCTCCTCGGGGACCAGGCACAGGCCGTTCGGCTCGCTGAACCGTGCCTCGTCGGGACCCCCGTCCACCAGCCCGCGCTCGCCGGACCCGATGCGCCGGACCAGCGTCACGCCGTCCGCCTCCAGCTCGGCCAGGCTGTGGTGCCCGGCGTCCGCGACCAGCAGGTGCCCGTCCGGCAGCACGACCGCCTTGGCGGGGAACCGCAGCGTCCCCTCGACCGGCGCGGGCGCCACGTACGGACCGTCGCCGCGGTGCAGCGTGCCCTTGGCCTCGTGCTCGGCGATCAGCTCGCCGACCAGGATCTCGACGTTGTGCCTGTGCCCCTCGCCGGCCATCTGCGCGACGACGTAGCCCTCCGGGTCGATGACCACCAGCGTCGGCCACGCCCGCGCCGTGTACGCCGACCACGTGACCAGCTGCGGGTCGTCCAGCACCGGGTGGTGCACCTCGTACCGCTCGACCGCGGCGGCCAGCGCCACCGGGTCGGCCTCGTGCACGAACTTGGGCGAGTGCACGCCGACGATCACCAGGACGTCGCGGTACTGCTCCTCCAACGACCGCAGCTCGTCCAGGACGTGCAGGCAGTTGATGCAGCAGAACGTCCAGAAGTCGAGGATGACGATCTTGCCGCGCAGGTCGGCCAGCGTGACGGTACGGCCGCCGGTGTTCAGCCACCCCCGTCCGACCAGCTCGGACGCACGGACCCGGGGCAGTCTGCTCTCACGCACGGACACATTCTCACCGACGACCGGCCGGTGCCGGGCGGACGTCCGGCGTCGGCGGTGGCGTCACCCGTTCGGGTGATCCCGCGCGCGCGCTCGTGACGGGAGGGTGGTGTGCCGCGCTCCGCCCGGGGGCGGCGGGACGGAGAGGGTTCTCGTGCGCACTCGTGCCCTGGCCGCGGCGCTCGCCGCTGTCGCACTGCTGGCGGGTGGACTGGTCGCGTCGGTGGCCGCGCCGGCCGCAGCGGCGGAGGTCACCGTCACCGGCAGGGTGTACTCCCTGCCGACGTCCGAGCCGCTCGACGGGATGCGGGTCGAGATCGTCGCGGTGAACCCGGACGGGTCGTTCGGTGCCGTGCTCGGCTCGACCCTGACGACGACCGTGGGCACGGAGCCCGGGCGCTTCGTCATGACCCTCCCCGCATCGAAGCCGACGGGGAGGGCCGCGCTGCGGACGGTCGACCCCGCGGGCCGGTACATGACGAGCTACGACGACTACGCCAGGACCTACCCCGCGCCGTACACGCTGCTCGACGGAGGCCTCTGGGACTACGTCTACGGCGCGAACGGCGGCCAGCAGTGGTTCTCCTTCGGCATGGCCCCGGCCGGTCGCTTCGTCCCCGTCGCGCCGGTCCGCCTCGCCGACACCCGGGTCAACGGGCACGGGCCCATGCGCCGGGGTGACTGGTACGAGGTGCCGCTGCCCGTGCTCGTCGGTGAGGTCGTCGCGGTGGTGGTCAACGTGACCGCGACGCGCACCCAGTGCGCGGCGGACTACATCTCGTCCGGGGTGAACGTCGTGGGGTTCTCGCAGGGCGGCTCGGAGACGAGCATCGTCAACGGCCGTGCGGGGGCGGACGTGGCCAACGTGGCGGTGGTGCGCACGATCGGTCGGGACGTCGGCGTGCTCCTGTACAACCACGCGTGCGCGACGGACGTCGTCGTCGACCTGCAGGGGTACTACGACAGCGCGATCGACGGGGCCGCCGCGGGCTACGTCGCGGTCTCGCCCGAGCGGGTGCTCGACACCCGGACGGGTTCAGGCCCGCTGGGTGCCGGGCAGTCGCGGAGGGTGGACGTGGGCGCGCTCGGCAGCCGGCCGGCCGACGCGGTGGCCGTGTCGGTGAACATCACGGCGACCGGCACCACGGCGCCGACCTCGTACCTGTCGGCGTACGCCACGGGCGACCACGCCGGGCGCCAGACGAGTGTCCTCAACGCCTACCGCGGCCAGGACGTGGCCAACCTCGCGGTGGTCCCGCTGGCCGACGACGGATCGATCGAGGTCTACAACAACGCCGGTCAGACGGACGTGGTGCTCGACGTGCAGGGGTGGTACTCCGAGACCGGTGGCGTCTCGTTCTTCCCCCTCGACCACCGACGCCTGACGACGGGCAGCCTGGTCCTCGGCCCGGGGCAGGAGCGGCTCGTGGGCGCGCCGGGTCGAGGCATCGAGATCCCGGCTGACGCGCAGGCGCTCGCCGTCAACCTCACCAGCGCGGCCGGCACCGCGTCCACGTCGTACGTGACGGCCTACCCCGACGGCTCCCCGCGCCCGCTGGCCAGCAACCTCAACAGCCGCTACGGCGTGGACCTGGCCAACAGCGCTCTCGTGGGGCTCGGCCCGGCGGGGCACCGGCTCTACAACAACTCGGGGTCGGTCGTGCTGCTCGAGGACATCCAGGGGTACTTCGCCCCCGGACCGCTCGACTGATCAGGTGCGGTCGAGGACGTAGATGCGCGGGTGGTGGCCCTTGGCGAACACGCGGGTGGTGGAGCGGACCCGCCAGAGGGCG
This sequence comes from uncultured Cellulomonas sp., assembly GCF_963527515.1. Taxonomy (NCBI): domain Bacteria; kingdom Bacillati; phylum Actinomycetota; class Actinomycetes; order Micrococcales; family Cellulomonadaceae; genus Cellulomonas; species uncultured Cellulomonas sp. Next base: position 4,132 of record NZ_CAURTV010000044.1, read on the forward strand.
TCGGCGTCGCGCAGGCAGCGCTCCATGACCTTGACCTCGTGCGTGAGGACGACGAACCGGGCACCGGGCGCGGCGGCGTCGTAGGCGGCCTGCAGCATGCCCGCGTGCACCTCGGCGTTCGTGGCGTGCGAGCCGTGCAGGGTGCCCCAGGGCGGGTCGGCCAGCAGCAGGTCCCAGCCGGTGCCCACCGCCTCGACCAGCGCGCCGCTCGTGCAGTCGCCGCGCACCAGGCGGGCGTCCGCGGCGGCCGCGCCGAGGTTCTCGGCGGACGCCGTGAGCGCCTCGGCCGACAGGTCGACGCCCGCGGCCTCCGCCGCGGGACCGGTGGACAGCCGCTCCACCAGGAGGGTCCCGGACCCGCACATGAGGTTGAGCACGCGGTCCTGCTCGCGGACCTCGCCGAGGCGGACCATCGCGGCGGCGATCGTCGCGTTCACCGCTCCCGGGAAGTCGGTGACGCGCCAGCGGCGGGCGGACAGCGGCCGCGCGCCGAGCCGGACGAGGACGTCCCAGCCGGGGTCGCCGGACGGTCCCGGACGCACTCCCCGGCGCACGCGGACCACCAGCTCGCCCGCCTTCTCGTCGTACCGCAGCCCGGTCGCCTCAGCGAGCAGCTCGGCCAGCCGCGCGAACACCGACGAGTCGCTGCCCGCCGCCTCGAACCGGAACGTCGACGAGCTGCCGACCCGCAGGGAGGTGTACATGGCGTCGACGATGCGGGACAGGTGGTCGCCGCTGGTCAGCGACTTGGGGCGGGGGACGTCGAACCGCAGGACGAGGAAGGCGGCGACGGCGGTGCGCAGCCCGAGCACGTCGCCGGGCGGCCCCCACGTCGCGACGTCGAGAGCGTCCTCGCGACCGGGCACGGGCTCCGGGGTGCCGTCGAGCAGGAGGACCTCGGCGGCCTCGTCGGCCACCACCGACTCCAGCCCGGGCAGGAACGTCAGCTCGAGGGCGGTGGACCGGCGGGCGGCCGGTCGGGTTCGCGGCCGCCGGTCGGACGGGTGGCTGCCGTGGTGGGCAGGGGGCGGTCCGCCGCGTCCTCGCTTCACCACCGGGTCAGGCCGGCACGAGGGTGGACGCGCGGGCGGTCACCGGGGTGACGCCGACGGCGCGGAGCACGAACGCCTCGGTCTGACCGATAGCACGCTCGCGCTCGGGACCGTCGGAGGGCACCCCGCGCCCGGACAGGCACGCGTTGACCAGCGGGACGGTGACGTCCAGGTCCTGGTCGGGGAACGCGCCGGACGCGATGCCCGCGGCGAGGATGCGGCGCAGGATCTGCTCGACCACCATCACGTGCTCGCGGACGCGCTGCTGCGTGCCGCGCGAGAGGACCGACCGCAGCTCCGGGCCGGGCGCCAGGTGGTAGACCCGCGTGAGCGAGGCCTGCTGGCGCACGTACGTCTGCAGCTGCTCCGTCGGGTCCTCGATGTCGTCCAGTGCCCGCTCGAGGGTGGCCGCGTACTGCTCGGTCTCGTGCGTGATGAACCCGAGCAGGAGGGACTCCTTGTCCGGGAAGTGGTTGTAGACCGCCGTCCGGCCGACGCCCGCAGCGGCCGCGATCTCGGCGAGCGTGATGGCGTCGAACCCCTGCTCCGCCATCAGCGACGACAGCGCCGCGAAGAGCTTCTGGCGCGTCTGCTCCCGGTGCTCGTGCAGGGAACCGCCGATGATCTTGGGCATCGTGACATCATCGCACGTTCTGTCATCAAGAGGTCAGCACGTCTCCCAGGAGAAGCACCCGCTCTCCTCGAGCGAGATCTCCCTGGGCATCTGCGTGTCCGGGCCCGACTCGACGAACGTGTACCGGTACCCGTGCCGCTCCATCTCCAGGAGCCGGCCGTCGGCGGGGTCGAACCAGTACTGGCCGGCGCTCTCGGCCTCGCCGGTCCGCGCCAGCAACGTCGCCGGCCGTCTCGTCGAGTCGGTCTGACCCGGCGTCACGACCGTGCCCGGCAGGTCCTGTGCGAGGGCCCAGACCGCGCGGCGCAGCGGGGGCGGCGCCGGGCTGTTGACCAGGAGGTCGACGGCGAGGGCGAACACCTTGTCGTCCTCGGACCCCGTGCCGCGGTCGGGTTCCACGCTGGCGCGCAGCAGCCGCTCGAGGGTGACCGGGCTGGTGGGCAGGGCGTACAGCTCGTCCCAGTGGATCTGCACCCGGGTGCCGTCGATGAGCAGGACGCCCCACAGGGCCGGACCCATCCCGCTGGCCGTCGCGAGGTCGCCGTTCTCCGTGATCAGGCCCGGCGACGAGTGCCCGTACCAGTTCTCGTGCTGGTCGACCCGGCCGTCGTCGGAGGTGGTGAAGGCGCTGCGCCAGTACGGCGCGTCGGGCCAGCCGAGGTCGGCGGGGTCCACGACGACCGCGGGCTCGGGGGATCCGGTCGGGACCACCGGCGACTGGGAGACGACGGGCGACGTCCCGCCGGGCAGCTGGCCCGTGCCCTGCGTCCACGGCTGCGCTGAGGCGGCCGCCCAGCCGACCACGGCGACCGCAGTCACGGCGGCGGTGGTGGTCAGGCTCCGCGTGACGGCGCGGCGCCGGCGGGCCCGCCCGATCACACGGCTCGTGTCGACGCGGATCGGGGGGCCGACGACGTCGATCCGGCTGCGCAGCTCGCGGGTGAACGTGTCGTCGGCACTCATGTCGTGCTCCTCGTGGTCGGTGCGTCGGAGAGTGCGGTGCGCAGCTGACCCAGCCCGCGCGAGGCCGTCGACTTCACGGTGCCGAGCGAGACACCGAGGTCGTCGGCCACCTCGCGCTCGGAGAGACCCTCCAGGTGGCGCAGGACGACGATCCGCCGCTGCCGCGGGCTCAGGGTGGCCAGGGCCCGGACCAGCCGGTCGCGCTCAGCGTGGACCTCCGCCGTGCCGTCGACCGCGCCCTCCGGGACGTCCGCGGGCGCCGTGAGGACCTCGCGGCGGTGCTTGCGCCAGGTGTCGATCCGCAGGTTGGCCAGCGTCCTGCGGGTGTAGGCCAGCGGGTCGCGCTCGCGGGCGGTCGGCCAGGCCAGGTACGTCCGGACGAGCGCCTGCTGGACCAGCTCCTCCGCGCGGTGGGTGTCGCCGCACAGCAGCCACGCCGTGCGGGCCAGAGCGGGGGAGGCCGCCGCCATGAACGCGGTGAACTCGGCGTCGCGGTCCCAGGTGCCGGTCGACGCGAGCACCGGGACGTCCTCCGGTCGGCCGCCCACCATCACTGTGCTCATGACCAGTACACGGCCGACGGCCCCCAGAGGTTGAGTGGCAGGAACTGCACGGTCGACGGCGGTGGATCGTGGCACCGGTCGTCTAGCCTGCCGAGATGACGAACGAGGAGATCCTGCCCGACACCAAGGACTGGACCTGGGTGCTGTCGCAGCGCTGCCCGGAGTGCGGGTTCACGGCCGCCGACGTCGACGGACCGGCCATCGGCGGGACGGTGCGGGACCTGACGCCGCGGTGGGTGTCCGCGCTGCACCGCCCCGACGCCCGGGAGCGTCCGGCGCCGACCACCTGGTCGACGCTCGAGTACGGAGCGCACGTGCGGGACGTCTTCCGGGTCTTCGACCAGCGGCTGGAGCTGCTCCTGACGCAGGACGACCCGCAGTTCGAGAACTGGGACCAGGACGCCACGGCGCTCGCGGACCGGTACGACCTGCAGGACCCGCTGACGGTCGCCGACCAGCTGGCCGACGCGGCCGACGTCGTCGCCGACCGGTTCGACGCCGTGGCCGACGACCAGTGGGACCGGGCGGGACGCCGCTCGAACGGGTCGCAGTTCACGGTGCGGACGCTCGGGCAGTACTTCCTGCACGACGTCGTCCACCACCTGCACGACGTCCACGCGTGAGCCACAGGACGTTTTGTCCACAAGTTCCGTCCACAGCCGTGTGCAACAACGTTTAAGTTGTGGATAACTCCGTGACCAGCACGGACACGCCGAGGAAACGCGCCGCGACGTAACACGCCCGCATCACAACCTGTGTACCGTCCGCCGCCATGAGCCTGCCGCAGATCGACCTCCCCGGGGATCTCGACGGCCGGCACGTCCTCGTCGTCCCGCGGGGCACCGACCTGGTCGCGCTGGCGTCCGCGTGGTTCCCCGAGGCCGCATGGACGCGTCAGCCGGTCAGCGCGGCCGAGGCGTCGGCGTCCGCGCGGCCGATGACCGGCGCTCGGTTCCGCGGCATCACCGCGGAGGCCGCCGCGCCGACCCCGGGGCTGCTACGGCTGGACGCGTCGGCGGCGCTCGAGGGGCCCACCCCTGCCGGTCGCGACGACGCACAGGCGATCGGGCTGGCGACGCACGAGCTCGACCTGTACGCCCTGGTGCCCACCGACGCCGGCGCACCCCTCGACCTGGTCTACGGCTGGATGTCCGCGGCGGCCCGCCGCGCGGCGGGCGCGATCGTGCCGGCGGACCGAACGCACGCCGTGGCGCCCGACCCATGGTCCGCCGTGGACCTCACCCTCTGGTCTCCCGTGCCGTTGTCCGCGCAGGACGCGCTGCCGCTCATTCGTCCCGCCATGACGGGTGCACGCGTGGGACCGACCGACGTCCCGCAACAGTCGCAGGGCGCCGCCGGGCCGCCCACCTTCTCGGTCACCGCCACGTTCGAGTACGACGGCTCCCTCACGGTGCGGACCGGGCGCTCGCGGGAGGTCCCGGTCGCCCTGTCGCGGCTCGACTGGCGCGAGTACGGGCCGTGGTCCTACCACGTGAGCTGGCAGCCGCCGCAGCCCGAGGAGCTGCACAACGACCACCCGTCGCAGCTCCACCTGATCGCGCGGTCCCGGGTGCAGCCGTCGGTGGCGCGCGTCGCCGCGACGCTGTGGCGGGCGGTCGGCGGGACCGTGGTGGACAGCGGCGGGTTCGTCGTGCCCCCCGACGAGCTGCGGGACCGGGCGACCGCCCGGCGCTAGACGAAGGGTGCGCTGCCGGACGGCACGAGGTCCACGGACACCGTCAGCCGCGAGCCCGAGCCCTCGGTGAAGATGACCCCGCGCAGCGGCGGCACGTCGTCGTAGTCGCGGCCCCAGCCGAGCAGCACGTAGCGGTCGTCCACGAGCTGGTCGTTGGTGGGGTCGATCTCCACCCACCCCGCGCCGGGCACCCACGCGGACACCCAGGCGTGGGACGCGTCGGCGCCGCGCAGCTTCTCCCGACCGGCCGGCGGGCGGGTCTCGATGTAGCCGCTGGAGTACCGCGCAGGCAGCCCGTGCAGGCGCAGCGCGGCGATCATGAGGTGTGCGAAGTCCTGGCAGACGCCGGCCTTCTGGGCGAGCAGCTGCGCCTGCGTGGTGTGCACCGTGGTGGACCCCGACCGGTACGCGATCTCGGTGCGGATCCGGTGCGCCAGCTCGAGGAGCACCTCGACCACCGGCCGGTCGGTCGTGAACGTCGGTGCGGCCCACGCCCGGACCTCGTCGGCGAACGCGACGTGCGGCGAGGGGAGCAGGGCCTCGCGCAGGTCGACGATGCCCGGGTCCAGCCGACCGACCTCGCCGGCCGCCACGCGGCGCGCGACCTCGTGCCAGCCCACCGTCGGCAGGGTCACGGGGTCGGGGGCGTGCCGGGTCACCTCGATGGTGGACCGGGCGGTCACGACGAGCCGCGTGTGGGGCGTCGTGACCCCGAAGTACGTCGTCCGGTTCCCCCAGTAGTCGACGTGCGCCGCGGTGTCGGCAGGCGCCGGCTCGATCTCCACGGTCGTGGACAGGCAGGCCTGCCCGGGCACGTCCCGCGGCGTCATCGTCGTGCGGCCGTAGGAGTCGGTCACCGCGTTGGCGTAGGTGTACGTGGTGCGGTGGACCAGGTCGTAGGTGCGGGTCACTCGCCACCACCGTCCCGGGCGTCCCAGGGGTCCTCGAGCGACCGGCTCGGGGCCAGCCGGACGAAGTGCACGCGCTCGATCTCGTCCGCGGCGGCCTGCAGGCGCCAGAGCATCGACTCGAGGGTCTCGGCGAGCCTGGCGCGCCGGCCGTCGCCGCTCACCGTGCCCGAGACGGCCGCGGGGTCGACCTCCCCGAGCAGGTCGACGACGTCCGACAGCAGGTGGTCGCGCTGGTCGGGGGCGCGGCCGGCCAGGGGGACCAGCGCCAGCGACTCCTGCAGACGGTCCAGCTGGTAGGCCAGCGAGCGCGGGTTCGTCGGGTCGAGCAGCAGCAGCTCGAGCAGCTCCGGCAGGCCGGCACCGGTCTGGTGCCGCCGGCGGAACGTGATCGCGGACTCGTGCGCCAGCAGCACCGACTCGCGCACGACGGAGTCCACGTCGGCCGGCCGCTGCTGCACCACCGTGGCAAGCAGGCGCTCCACCAGGTGCTGGGCGCGCTCGATGCGCCGACCGGCGTCGAGGAACTGCCAGCCGACGTCCCGCACCAGCCCCTCCGCGGTGATCCCGGCGACGGCGAGGAGTCCTTCGAGGACCTTGTCCAGCGCGGGACGCAGACCGGCGGTGGCCGTGCTCCCGCCGACCATCCCGAGGTCCAGCGAGTCCGCCGGGGGCGTGCGACCGCGGGTCTTGTTCCGCTCGTCGCGCAGCGCCCGCTCGATGCGCGCGAGCGGGCCGAACGTGTCGGTGGAGAGCTGGTCGCGCACGGCGGCGGCGGACGCGGCGAGCCGACGCACCGAGCGTGCGACGGTGCCCGGCGTCTGCGGGTCCAGCACCAGGTCCCGGAAGCCGGGGTTCGACCGGTCGGTGGGGGTCAGCGAGGAGATGAGCACCGCGAGCGCCTGTCCGCCCGCCGACGCCGGCCGCTGGTGGAAGTCGTCCCAGCGGTCCACGACCACGCGCAGCACCCGGCTGGCGTCCTCCGCGCGCTCGGCGTAGCGACCCATCCAGTACAGGTTCTCGGCCGTGCGCGGCGAGATGCCGGTCGCCGGACGCCGGAGCGCGGGGACCTCGTTCGCCGCGGACTCGTCGGACGGCACCCACGGCTCGACCGGCGCGTCCGGCTGGCTGGAGAGCACCCAGACGTCCTTGGCGGCCGCACCGAGCGCGGAGGAGACGACGTGCCCGGGCGCGACGCGGGCCAGGCCGCCGGCCATGACCGTGTAGGTCTGCCGGTGGGCGACCGCGTACGTCCGCAGCACCGCCGCCCGCGGTCCCAGGTCCGCGGGGCCGATCCCCGCGGCGGACGGCAGGTCGCTGCCGACGCCCACGGGAGCACCGTCGATGGTGGGACCCGCCGGTCCGACCGGCTCCTGACCGACCCACAGCCACGGCTCGGCAGTGATCCGCGCGGCCAGCTGCTCGCGCTCGCGGTGGCTGAGGGTCCAGCCGAGGATCGTGCCCACCTCGGTCCCCCGCACGGTGGGCATGATCTCCAGCTGCTCCAGCCGCGCCAGGACGTGCTGCAGCGACCGCGGCTCGCCGCACCACCACGTGGGTGCCGACGCCAGCGCGAGGTCCTGGTCGAGCACCGCGCGGGCCAGCCGCGGCAGGTAGGCGAGCAGGGCGGGGTTCTCCAGCACCGAGCTGCCCAGCGGGTTCACCACGCTGACCGTGCCGGCGCGGGCCGCGCGGACGAGCCCGGGGACGCCCAGGCGGGACCCCTGCCGCAGCTCCAGCGGGTCGCACCACTCGGCGTCGACGCGCCGCAGCACCACGTCGACCGGCTCCAGGCCCTCGACGCCGCGCATCCAGACGCGACCGTCGCGCACCAGCAGGTCCGAGCCCTCGACCAGCGGCAGCCCGAGCATGGAGGCCAGGTAGGCCTGGTCGAACGCGGTCTCGCTGGACGGCCCGGAGGTGAGCAGGACGACCCGCGGCTGCTCGGCCTGCCCGGGAGCGGCGTCCCGCAGTGCGAGCCGCAGCGCGCGGAAGAACGGTCCGAGGCGCTGGATCGACGCCTGCCGGTACACCCCGGAGAGCACCTGCGAGACGACCCGGCGGTCCTCCATCGCGTACCCGACGCCCGACGGCGCCTGCGTCCGGTCCGCCACGGCGCACCAGCCGCCGACCCCGTCGCGCACCAGGTCGGTCGCGGTGAGCACCAGCTCCCGACCGCCGGGCAGCCGGAGCCCGTCCACCGCACGCAGGAACCCGGGATGGCCCAGCACGACGGTCGGCGGGAGCAGCCGGTCGCTGAGCAGGAGCCGGTGGCCGTAGACGTCCTGCAGGATCGCGTCCAGCAGCTCGGCCCGCTGCACCAGCGCCGTGTCGAGGCGCGCCCACTCCGGCTCGTCGACGATGACCGGCTGGGGGTCCAGGTGCCACGGGTGCTCCCCGTCCTCCTGGTCCGCGCCGTACGTGACGCCGTGGTCGGCGAGCAGCCGCTCGGCCTCGTCGCGGGCGCGCGCCAGGACGGACGCGGTCGGGGCGTCCGCGGGATCCGGCAGCCACGACCAGTCGGCGCGGTGGTCGACCAGGTCCGACGCGCCCTGCGGGCGGGGGGAGGAGAGCAGGTCGGTCACACCCAGGAGTGTCCCCCACGCGGGCGTCCCCCGTGCGGGGCGGCGCGCTGTCGGTGCCCGGGTGGAGACTCGTCGGGACGGAGCCGAGCGAAGGAGGCGCGATGGGCAGGGACGCGGTCACCGGATGGGTGGAGCGGTACGAGCAGGCGTGGCGCGCGCAGGACGTGGACGGCCTCGACCGGTTGTTCGCGGAGGACGCTCGCTACCTGCGGTCGCCGTACGCGGAGCCGCTGGAGGGGCTGGAGGCGATCCGGGGCTTCTGGGTGGACCCGGCGCCGTTCACCATGACGGCCAGCGTCATCGCGGCCGACGGCGCGGACGCGGTGGTCCGGGTCGAGGTGCAGTACGGCGGTGACAAGCCGGAGGAGTACCGGGACCTGTGGGTGCTGCGGTTCGGGCCCGACGGGCGCGCCGAGCACTTCGAGGAGTGGGCGTACTGGCCGGAGAAGACCTACACGGCCTCGGAGGGCGACTGACGGCGGTGCGGCCGTTCACCGTCCGGGTCGGCGACGACGTCCTCGACGACCTGCGTGACCGGCTGCACCGGACCCGCTGGCCGCACACCCTCGAGTCGGTCGGGTGGTCCCGCGGGGTGCCCCTGGCGTACCTGCGGGAGCTGACCGAGCACTGGCGTGACGCGTACGACCGGCGGGCTGCTGGTGCGAGACCTGCGGACGTTCTTCCGCCCGCTGCGGTGATCAGCGCAGCAGGCTGACGATCTCCCACCTCTCGGGATCGGGCTGCTCGGCGATCCGGGCGCGGGCGAGCGCGAAGGCCTCCTCCGGGGTGGGGACGACCACGCTGGCGTGGAACGTGGTGGCGCTGCTCAGCACGCTGTAGTGCAGGCCCAGGGGGTTCCCGTCGTCGTCACACGTACCGACGGCAACGATGAACGCCTGGTGCAGCAGGTCGGGGGCGGAGTCCGTCAGGAGCCTCATCACCTAGTCATCGGCAGGTCGGAGCCGAACCTGGAACCGCGGGGGCGGGTGAGCCCGTGAGAAGGTCGTCGGCATGCCCGCAGTGATCCGGTCCTTCCACCCGTCCGACCTCCCGGCGCTCTACCGGATCTGCCTCCTGACCGGCGAGGTGGGGGGCGACGCATCGGCCCTGTACCGCGACCCGGACCTGCTGGGACACGTGTACGCGGGGCCCTACCCGATCGCCGATCCCGGTCTGACGTTCGTCGTCGTGGACGAGCTCGGGCCCGTGGGCTACATCCTCGGCACCGCCGACACCGCCCGGTTCGAGCAGTGGCTGGAGCGCGCCTGGTGGCCGACGCTGCGCGAGCGCTACCCGCTGCGCGAGGACCCGCACGACGGCACCGAGGACCACGTGCTGGTGAGCCGGGTCCACGAGTGGGCCGCCGCCGACGAGGCCCTGCTGGAGCGGTTCCCGGCGCACATGCACATCGACCTGCTGCCGCGCGCGCAGGGGCAGGGGCTGGGCCGCCGGCTCGTCGAGACCCTGGCGCAGGCGCTGCGCGAGCGCGGCGTGCCCGGCCTGCACCTCGGCGTCGACAACCGGAACGAGGGGGCGATCGCGTTCTACCTGCGGACCGGCTTCGCCGAGGCGCGCCGGCACGAGTGGGGCAGGACGCTGACGCTCGACCTGGCGTGAGCGAACGTGTGACGACGGTCAATGACTGCTTGACTCTCGGTCGCGAGTGGAGCAGGCTAGGACCACGACGACGCAGGGCCGGTCCCCAGGAGGGTGGGGACCGGCCCTGCGCGGTCGTGCGCGGCGCTGCCGTCAGCGGTAGGTGCGGAAGTAGCCGAACGCGTCGACCACCAGGTGCGTGTCCGAGCTGTGGGCGTAGAACGTGATCCGGCCGCGGTCACCGACGCGGACGATGGCCAGGTTGGACTCGTCCCGGCCGGCCGCCAGGTTGATGGTCGAGATCAGCGGCAGCGTCGCGGGGTCCGTCGTCGGGAAGGCCCGCACGTGCGTCTGGCTCCTCGGACCGACGCCGGCGATGTTGAGGACGACCGACGTCGCGTCGGTGCCGAACGGGGCGCGCCAGAGCTCGAGGTCCACCGGGACCCCCGCGCGCAGGATGCCGGGCAGGTGGCTGCCGGTGCGGGTGTCCGCCACGCGCACCGGCGTCACGGGGACGAAGCCGTTGTCGCCCGTGGCCGAGTAGTAGCCCGCGAGGTCCGCGACGAGGTGGGTCGAGGACGTGTTGACCCAGAACCGGACGCGGCCCCCGTCGCCCACCTTGACCGTGACGAGGGTGGACTGGTCCCGGCCCGGGTACAGGTTGAGGTTGGACGTGCCCGGGGACCCGTCGGGGTAGCCCGCCTCCGGCCGCGGGTACACCGAGACGTAGAGCCGGCCGGCCACGATGGTGCCGGCGACGTTGAGCACGACGGCCGACGCGTCGGCGGGGACCGAGCCGGTGCCGGCGACCGCGAGGTCGACCCAGTGGCCACCGGTCACCGGCCCCGTCGGGACGCCCGTGCCGTTGCGGGTGTCCAGCACACGGGTCGGGTCGAGCGGCTGGAACCCCGTGCCGCCGCCGGGGCTGTAGTACCCGAAGAGGTCGACGATGAGGTGGGTCGTGGGGCCGTCCGGCACGAGGCTGACCATGCGGTCCTCGCCGATGGCCACCGTGACCAGGTTCGGCTGGTCGACGCCCGGCACCAGGTTGAGGCTCGCGACCGTCGGCACGGCGGCGCCGGCCTTCGTCGGGAACACCCGGATGTTGCCGAGCGAGCCGTGCCCGGCGGACACCACCGAGAGGACGACGGACGTCGCGTCGGCAGGCAGCGGGCTCAGGTCGATCTGCAGCTCCTCGCCGGAGGCGACGCTGCCCTGCCCGTCGGTCCGCGTGTCGGCGATGCGGACGGGGTCGACGGGCGTGAACCGGTCTCCGCCTGCGGCCACCGTGAACCAGGACCGCACCGCCCGGTCCTGCGTCTGTCCGCCGGTGTCCGTGAGGCCGTCGACCAGGACCTCGTAGTGGCCGCCGAGCGTCAGGTCCACCGTGGGGGTGAGCAGGATCCGGCGCCCCCCGACGGTCGCGTAGGTCACCGTGGCGGGGACCGTGGCACCCGTCGCGTCGACGATCCGGACCGTGGCGGGCAGCGGCTCGCGCAGGTCGCGGTCCACGGACACGGTCACCACGGGCCGCTGCTGCGTGCCCGAGCTGTGCGGCGCGGGCGTGATGCCCGAGACCCACGCCCGGCCCGCGGCGGGCCCGGTCGGCCCGGTCGTCGGGGCCAGGGTCAGCCGGTAGACGGCGTCGCTCGCGGACCCGTTCCCGTTGGCCACCTTCACCAGGATGTCGCCGACGCCGGCCATGGGGAACGTGACGGCGGCCGGCCCACCGAGCGCCGGCTCGCCGGCCGTGCCGAGCACGTCCCCGGTGGTCGAGCGCACCTCGAGGGTCGGCTGGAGCGCGCCGGCCGGACGTGCCGACGAGACGACGCCGGCGGTGACCCGGTAGGAACCGGCGGTCGGGACCCGGAACAGGTGCCAGTCGGCGTCCCCCTCGGGCGAGATGGTGCCGTCGACGGTGGTGCCGGCGACGCGCTCGGCGGTCGCCGCCGTCTCGTCGGGCCCGCCGGCGCCGGGTGCGCGGTCGAGCGGCACCGCTGCGGCGGCCTTGAAGGAGTCGCCCGCGGTCACCGCGGTGGCGGTGTCCAGGACGCCGAAGCCGTAGAACGGGTCCATCCCGCGGGGGCCGGCGTCGCGGGCGGTCTGCTCGAGCCGGCCCTCGATCGCCGCGGGCGGCAGAGCTCCGTTGCGCTGGAGCAGGAGCGCGGCCGCGCCGGCGACGAACGGCGCGGCGAACGAGGTGCCGCTGCCGTGCACGTACCCGCCGCGCGCGCCCGGTCCGACGATCTCGTAGCCGGGCGCCGCGATCGACACCCAGTCGCCCCAGGAGGAGAAGTCCGTGAGCGCGCCGTCGTCGTCGGTCGCGCCGACCGCGAGCAGCCCGTCGAGCTGCGGGGCGTACGCCGCGGGGTACTGCGGGGCGTCGGTCCCCTCGTTGCCCGCCGCGACCACGACGACCGCACCGGCGGCGACCGCCGAGCGGATGGCCTCGAGCAGGACGGGGGACGGGTCCGGACCGCCCAGGGACAGGTTGAGGACCTTGGCGCCGTTCGCCACCGCCCAGCCGATGCCTGCAGCGACCGTCGAGTCCGTGCCCTCGCCGCGCTGGTCGAGCACACGGACGGGCAGGATCGCCGCACTGTGGGCCGCGCCGACGGAGCCGACGGTGTTCCCGCGGGCGGCGACGATGCCGGCGACGAGCGTCCCGTGGCCGTGCGGGTCGGACGCGTCCGTGTCACCGGCGACCAGGTCGATGCCGGAGAGCACCCCGCCGGCGAGGTCCTCGTGCGTCGCGGAGACCCCGGTGTCGAGGACGGCGACCGTCACGCCCGTGCCGGTGCTCACGTCCCACGCGCGCGGCAGTCGCACCAGGTCCAGGTACGGCCACGCGACCTCGATCGCGGGGTCGGCGGTCCACTGCGTGGCACGGCGGACGTGGTCGAGCTGCACGGCGGCGACCCGCGGGTCGTCCGCGAGCTCGGCAACGACGGCCTCGGGGTCCGCGTCCCCGACCGCGACCTCGGTGAACGTCGTGCCCGGGATGGTGTCGGCCGCCGTGACACCGGCCTCGTCGAGCGCGGAGCGGCGCTGCGAGCTGGACGCGCGCGGCGCCCAGCTCACCAGCACGCGGTCCGGTGCGTGCTCCTGGCCCGTCGACGGCGCCGGCTCCGCGAGCGGCTCGACGCCGCCGCGGTCGGTCGGTCGGTCCGTGGTGCGCGGGTCGGGGGCGTCCGCCGCGGGCGCCGGCCGCGGTGCCGCGACGGCGGGGAACCCGGCGCAGAGCATGGCGGCAAACACGGTGGCCACGACGACGGCACGTGCGAGCTTCACGGGACTCCCCAGACAGATGGTGGTGCTCGCGCATCGGGACCTGCGCGCTGCGGCTTGAGCCGGCTGTCCGCATCGTGACAGACCATCGACGGCCGGGGAGGCGGTTCGAGCTGGGAGCGGGTGACGAGAATCGAACTCGCGCTATCAGCTTGGGAAGCTGAAGTTCTGCCACTGAACTACACCCGCGTGGACCGGGTCGATCGGTCCGCCAGGAAGCATACCCGGACCGGCCCACCCGGGAGAACTCAGGTCCGCAGGGTCATGGTGAACGCCCCGCAGCGCTCCTCGCCGGGCTCCAGGACGAAGACGCCGGTGCCCGGGACGCCCGCGGCGTGCAGCGAGAACCCGTTGTTCACGTTGGTCACCGGCTCGACCGCGAAGTACGGCCGCTTGCGGGGCGCGTAGAGGACCAGGTGGGCGTACACGGGGTCGGCGTGCAGGTCGACGCTGACGCCGAGGTCCTGGTAGCTGATCCGCACGGGCGCGCCGGGCTCCCAGGCGGTGAGCACGTCGTCGACGAACGTGGAGGTCAGCGGTCGGGCGACGCGGAAGTCGGCGCGCGCGGGGACCGCACCGGCGGGGCCGGAGGGGAGCGCGTTGACCAGCGAGTAGCCGCGGTGCGCCGGCACCTCCAGGACGGGCTGCCCGGGCGTCGGGGGAGCCGAGGTGCCGACCGGGGACAGGGTGCGCTGCAGGTACGGGTGGTGCCCGAACCCGGCCGGGTACGGCTCGCGGTCCACGTTGCGCACCGAGGTCCCGACCACCAGCCGGTCGCCCGCCAGCGCGTAGGTGATCTGCGCGCGGAAGTGCCACGGGAAGTTCACGCCCACCAGGCCGGTGGTGTCGAGCTCCAGGACCACACGCGTCTCGGTCCGGTCGGTCACCGTCCACGCGGAGTGCCGGGCGGCGCCGTGGATCGCGGTGCCGTCGGCGCCGTTGCGCTGCAGCTGCCAGGTGCGGGCGCCGAAGGGCAGCACGCCGTCACGGATGCGGTTGGACCACGGGATCATCGGGAAGCTCGAGCACTTCTCCGGCTCCCCCAGCACCGTCCGACGGGTGGGGCGCAGCAGGTCCCGCCAGACCCCGTCGGACGTCCGCACGCGCCCGCCCGCCAGGGACGCCCCCGTGGCCGGCAGCACGTCCAGCTCCCACGAGCCGTTGCGGAGCGTGACCATCCGCTCCGCGACGACGGACGGAAGCGCTTCGATCTCCTGGACAGCCGTCATCACAGCAACCCGTCAGCCCCGCGGGGTCAGACGGTGACCTCGACGCGGACGACCGAGCCCTCGGCGGCGTACGGGACGAGGTTGCCCTCGACCGGCGTGCCGTCGACCGTCAGGGTGCCGCGAGCACCTTCGACGCCGGAGTTGGTCACGTGGATCTCGTAGGTGGCGCCGCGGGCGACGCGCGTGACGGTGAACGAGGGGACGTCCGGGCCGATCTGCGGGTCGACGACCAGGCCGTCGTAGTCCGGCCGCACGCCGAGCAGGTACTGCGACACCGCGACGAAGTTCCACGCCGCCGTGCCGGTCAGCCACGAGTTCTTGGCCTCGCCGGCGCGCGACGCCTGCTTGCCCGCGATCATCTGCGCGTACACGTACGGCTCGAGCTTGTGGACGTCGGAGATGTCCTCGCGGTACGCCGGGGTGATCCGCTTGTAGTAGTCGAACGCCTTGGCGCCGCGGCCCACCACGGTCTCGCCGATGATCACCCAGGGGTTGTTGTGGCAGAAGATGCCACCGTTCTCCTTGTACCCGGGCGGGTAGGTGGAGACCTCACCGAGCTCGATCTGGTACGTGGTGTACGCGGGGTACTGGAGCACCAGGCCGTGCGGGGTGCCCAGCATCTCGCCGACCGAGTCGAGCGCCTTGATGGCAGGCGACGCCGCAGACGTGCCGTCCACGCCGATCCCGGCCATCACCGCGAAGCCCTGCGGCTCGATCCAGATCTTGCCCTCCGGCTTGGCGTCCGTGCCGATCGGGTTGCCGTAGAAGTCGTACGCGCGCAGGAACCACTCGCCGTCCCAGCCGTGCTCGAGCACCGCCTCGCGCACCTCGTCGACCACCTTGCGCGCCTGCGAGGCGACCTCCGGCAGGCCGCGGCGCGACGCCAGCTCGGCGAACTCGGCGCCGTAGAGGACGAACTGGGCGGCGATGAACACCGACTCGGCGTGCCCGCCGGCCTGGTTCTCCGTCGTCTGGAACGACTCGCCGGGGGTGGTCGAGAAGCAGTTCAGGTTGAGGCAGTCGTTCCAGTCGGCGCGGCCGATGAGCGGCAGGCCGTGCGGGCCGCGGTTGTCCACCGTGAACTGGAACGAGCGGACCAGGTGCTCGAAGAGGGGCACCTCGGAGCCGGGCGCGTTGTCGAACGGCACCGGCTCGTCGAGGATCCCGGTGTCGCCGGTCTCCTTGATGTACGCGGCCACGCCGGCGATGAGCCACAGCGGGTCGTCGTTGAAGCCGGAGCCGATGTCGTTGTTCCCGCGCTTCGTCAGCGGCTGGTACTGGTGGTACGCCGAGCCGTCCTCGAACTGCGTCGACGCGATGTCGATGATGCGCTCGCGGGCCCGCTCGGGGATGAGGTGCACGAAGCCCAGGAGGTCCTGGTTGGAGTCGCGGAAGCCCATCCCGCGGCCGATCCCGGTCTCGAAGAACGACGCCGAGCGGGACATGTTGAACGTGACCATGCACTGGTACTGGTTCCAGATGTTGACCATCCGGTCCAGCTTCTCGTCGTCACTCTTCACCGAGTAGGTGGACAGCAGGCCGGTCCAGTGCGCGCGGAGCTGCTCGAACGCGGCGTCGGTCTGCTCGGTCGTCGCGAAGCGGCCCAGCAGCGCGTGCGCGGGCTCCTTGTTGATGACCTGGTGGGCGTCGTCGGCCCACTTCTGCTCGTCGGGGTTCTCGATGTAGCCGAGCACGTAGGTCAGCGCGCGGGACTCGCCCGGCGCCAGCGTGAGCTCGACCGAGTGCGAGCCGATCGGGTACCAGCCGGAGGCCACCGAGTCGGTCGACTTCCCCGAGCGGGGGACCGTCGCCTCGCCGAGGCCGTTGTAGGCGCCGACGAAGATGTCGCGGTCGGTGTCGAACCCGGCCGCGTGGGTGTTCACGCCGTAGACGGCGTAGTGGTCGCGGCGCTCGCGGTACTCGGTCTTGTGGAAGACGGCGGACCCGTACGGCCCGTCCTGCTCGACCTCGACCTCGCCGATCGACAGGTTGCGCTGGTAGTTGGTCTGGTCGTCCTGCGCGTTCCAGAGGCAGAACTCGACGAACGAGAACAGCGAGATCGACTTTTCGACGTCCGAGGTGTTGGTGACCGTGACCTTCTGGATCTCGGCGGTCTCGCCGATGGGCACGAAGAACAGGGTCTCCACCGAGATCCCGCGGCGCTCACCCGTGATGCGCGTGTAGCCCAGGCCGTGCCGCGTCTCGAAGTGGTCCAGGTCCGCCTTGACCGGCAGCCACGACGGGGTCCACACGTCGCCGCCGTCGTTCACGTAGAAGTACCGGCCGCCCGCGTCCGCGGGGATGTTGTTGTAGCGGTACCGCGTCAGGCGGCGCATCTTGGCGTCGCGGTAGAACGAGTACCCGCCGGACTGGTGGGAGATGAGCGAGAAGAACTGCTCGGACCCCAGGTAGTTGATCCACGGGTAGGGCGTGTGAGGCGTCTCGATGACGTACTCGCGTGCCGCGTCGTCAAAATGGCCGTACCGCATGGACTTGCCCCTCAGGTGCTCGGCAGTGGCGCCTGCGGCTCCCCGACCTCCCCCCGCAGCAGTGCAGGAGGTGCGTCGTGCTTCCGGCGCGATATCAGTGTGCGAGAGCGCTCCCACGAGTCTCCCGGACGAGAGCATAGCCGCCCCGGTCGCGTGGTGGAACGGGGCAGGGGGGCCGACGACGAAGAAATCCTCGCCTGCCCCCGCCCGGTCAGGCCACCGGGACCCGGCGCCGGACCCGGGCTCGCCGGGGATCCATCCCGACGGCGACGACTGCGCCGACGGTCAGGTGCAGGGCGAGCAGGGTGCCCACCGCGGCCGGCGTCGCGGCGCCGAGGGGCCCCAGCAGCGAGACCGCGAGGACGACCGCGCAGGTCAGCCACCATGCGGCGGGCCGGCGTCGGCGGAGCAGGGTGCGGACGGCCCAGGCACCGAGGGTGACGACGAGCGTCGCGACGACGACCGACGCGGCGCCGATGGTCTGCACGGGGGTGCCGGCCACCAGCTCGATGCCCGCGACCGGGACCGCGAGGACCCAGACGGCGAGGGCGAGGACGGTCGCGGTCAGCGCGACGAGCCAGACGGGGATCGGACGGGACATGAGCTTCTCCAGTCGGTCGAGGTGGACGACACCGACGCTGGTCCGTCCGGTGCCCGGCGTCGTCGGCCACAGGTGCACCTCGCCCCCTGCTTTGGTCGGTGGTGCGACGCCGGGCCGCGTTCCTACGCTCGCCGCATGACCCGACGCGACGTCCCCGGCATCCCCGTGCTGCTCGGCCTGCTGGCCGGGATCGTGGCGCTGACGGTCCTCTCCGCCTGGTCCGCCAGGGACACGGCCGTGCCGCTCGGGATCGACCTGCTGGTCGGCGCGGTCGCGGTCGCGGTGCTCCCGCTGCTGTCCCGCCGGCCGCTGCTCGGGGGCGTGCTGCTCGGGGTGCTCGCGGCGCTCAGTCCCGCGGCGACCCCGGCCGCGACCGCGGGCACCTATGTGGTCGCGCGTCGCGAAGGGCTGGCGGTCGCCGTGCCGGTGGCGTGCGCGAGCGCGGTGGGCCACGCCGTGCAGGCGCTCTGGCGACCCGTCGGTCTGCCGCTCGGGTGGTGGCTGCTGGCCGACGTCGCGGTCCACGCGGCCCTGCTGGGCTGGGGGGCGTACGGGCGGACGCGGGACACGCTCGTGGACGAGTGGCGGGCCCGGGCGCGGGCCGCGGAGCGGGACCAGGTGCGCACGGTCGAGGAGGCACGCAGCGCGGAGCGGACCCGGATCGCGCGCGAGATGCACGACACCCTCGCGCACCGGCTGACTTTGCTGGCCACCACCGCGGGCGCGCTGGAGTACCGGACGGACCTGTCGCCGGAGCAGGTGGCGGCGGCTGCGGGCGTGGTGCGCGCGAGCGCCGGGGAGGCGCTCGAGGAGCTGCGCACGGTGATCGGGGTGCTGCGCGAGGGACCCGAGGAGCTGCGGCCGGCGCCGGGGCTGGCGGACCTGGCCGCGCTGGTCGCCCGGGAGCGGGAGGCCGGCGCCACCGTCACCCTGACCGTCCCGGACGTCGACCTGCCACCGGCCCTCGGCCTGGCCGTCTACCGCACCTGCCAGGAGGGGCTGACCAACGCGCGGCGGCACGCACCGGGCGCGGTGGTGGACGTCCGGGTGGCCGTCGAGGACGGCCTGCGGGTCCGAGTGGTCGACGTGGGCGGCGCGGCGGGCTCGGGACCGGGCACCGGCTCCGGGCTGATCGGGCTGACCGAGCGGATTGAGCTGCTGGGGGGGACCGTGACGGCGGTGCCCCGGCCGGACGGGTTCGCGCTCGAGGCCTGGATACCGTGGGAGCCGTGACCGTCCGGGTGCTCGTCGTCGACGACGACGCGCTGGTGCGCGCCGGGCTGACGCTCATGCTCGACGGCGCGCACGGGATCAGCGTCGTCGCGCAGGTGGCCGACGGGGCGGGCGTCCCGGCCGCGCTCGACGCGCACCCGGTCGACGTCGTGCTCATGGACCTGCGCATGCCCGGGGTGGACGGGATCGCGGCGACGCGCGCGGTCCGGGCACGGCGGGATCCCCCGGCCGTCGTCGTCCTGACCACGTTCGACACCGCCGACGAGGTCGGGGCCGCCCTGCACGCCGGCGCGAGCGGCTACCTGCTCAAGGATACCGAGCCGCAGCGGATCGTCGAGGCGGTGCTGGCGGCGGCCGCGGGCGAGCCGGTGCTCTCGCCGCGGGTGGCCCGTCGGCTCATGGACGCGACCGCACGCGCGGGTGGGTCACGGGCCGCCGCGCGCGCCACGCTCGGGGTGCTCACCGACCGCGAGCGGGAGGTCGTCGCGGCCATCGCGCGGGGGGCCAGCAACGCCGACATCGGCCGGGAGCTCTACCTCTCGCTCGCGACGGTCAAGGCCCACGTGTCGAGCATCCTGCTCAAGCTGGGCCTGGAGAACCGCACGCAGGTCGCCCTGCTCGTCCGGGAGGCGGACCTGCCCTGAGCGCACGGCCAACCGGACTACCGTGTCCCCGTGCTGCTCTCCGACCGCGACATCACGTCCGAGCTCGAGTCCGGCCGTGTGGCCCTCGACCCCTACGAGCCGACCATGCTCCAGCCGTCGAGCATCGACGTGCGGCTCGACCGGTACTTCCGGCTGTTCGACAACCACAAGTACCCGTTCATCGACCCGGCGGCGGACCAGCCGGAGCTGACGCGGCTGGTCGAGGTCGACGCGGGCGAGTCGTTCGTCCTGCACCCCGGAGAGTTCGTCCTCGGGTCGACGTACGAGGCGGTCACGCTGCCCGACGACATCGCCGCCCGGCTGGAGGGGAAGTCGTCGCTGGGGCGGCTGGGCCTGCTCACGCACTCGACCGCGGGGTTCATCGACCCGGGGTTCTCCGGGCACGTGACGCTGGAGCTGTCCAACGTCGCGACGCTGCCCATCCTGCTGTGGCCCGGCATGAAGATCGGCCAGATGTGCTTCTTCCGGCTGTCGTCGGCGTCGGAGCACCCCTACGGGTCGTCGCAGTACGGCTCGCGGTACCAGGGGCAGCGTGGGCCGACCGCGTCGCGCTCCTGGCAGAACTTCCACCGGACGGACGTCTGAGGCATGGCGAGCGTGCCTCGCCTCCAGGCGTCCGACCCGCAGGTGCGCAGCCGCCACCTGCTCGGGCTGCCCGACGACGTGGGTGCCGACGAGGTCGAGGTGCTGGCCATCAGCCGGTTCTCCCAGGCGCACTGGGAGGAGGGCGACCAGCTCCCGCAGCCCCGCGGGATCATGGGGCCGATGACCGCGGCGCTCGGCATCCGCTCCGTCGGGTCGGCCACCCCGACGCCCGCCCGCACGCTCCGGCTGGCGCGCCTGTCCTCGCTCACCGGGCCGTACCGGGTGGAGCCCGAGGACGCGGTCAGCCTGGGCCTGCCGACCTCGTCGACCCTGGCCTACGTGCTGCAGGCACCGCGGGAGCGCGGCGAGAAGCCCTTCCCCGGCGGCGACCGCGACGGGCTGAAGCGCGCGTTCCCCGACGGCATGCCGATCCGCGAGGAGGAGCGCGTCCTGCAGTGGCTGGTCGCGGCCGCCCGGCGTCTGGGCGGCTCGGTGCGCATCGGTGAGCGCGGGACCGTGCTCACCCCCGACGTGGACAGCGCGATCGACCTCACCGTGTTCTCCGACTCCTGGCTGGAGCCCGAGGAGGCGCTCGCGGTGGTCCAGTCGGTGCAGGCGCGGGCGCGGCTCAGCGAGGCCGCCGGCACGTGGACCGGTCCCCAGCCCGGGGTCGGCCGCGACGCCAGCGGCCGCCCCGGCTGGGTGGCCGAGGCCGGCGGTCGCGGGTTGTCCCCCCCGCGGCAGCGGGGCGGCGGGGCCGACGAATCCGCGCGGCCGCGCCTGATGGACGGGGCGGCGGCGTTCG
>NZ_CAURTV010000045.1:0-24946 GCF_963527515.1 uncultured Cellulomonas sp.
AGTTCCGGGCCAGGTTGCGACCCATCACCGCCAACCCCGTCACACCGATCTGCGCGGTTCCGGTGGCGGTTCCTGAGGCGACCATGCGGCGGAGCTCCTTCGATCGACGGCCGGAGTGCGCCGCGGCCGCGACGGCGACCAGCACGTGGGGCACGTGCAGGCGCAGGTCGGGTGTGGCGACGTCCGGGGGTGCTGGGTGCGCTGACCAGCCTAGTCCGGTGTGCACAGGCACGGGCGGGCGTGCCGGACGGCGAGACGGAGGCGACGGGCCCGGTTGCGCCGCCGCTCGCCGCGCGTAGCGTCGGTGCTCGTCGACGCCGACGCCGAAGGGGGCAGCTCATGGTCGCGCGCACGGAGACCGAGCACGTCCGGACCGACCCCGACCTCCCGCCGGTCGCCGTCCTGGAACGCCGGACCATGCCCGCGTCGCACCGCCTCGTCTTCACTGGCGTCGCCATCCTGGGCGCGGTCGCGTGGTCGGTCGTCGCGCTGGCACGCGGCGAGCAGATCAACGCCGTGTGGATCGTGTTCGCCGCCGTGTGCTCCTACGTCATCGGGTACCGGTTCTACGCGCGGCTCGTCGAGGCGAAGATCGTGCGCCCCCGGAACGACCGCGCCACGCCGGCCGAGCGGTACGAGAACGCCAAGGACTTCATGCCGACCGACCGGCGCGTGCTGTTCGGGCACCACTTCGCCGCGATCGCCGGCGCCGGTCCGCTCGTCGGTCCGGTGCTGGCGGCGCAGATGGGCTATCTGCCGGGCACGGTGTGGATCATCGTCGGCTGCGTCCTCGGCGGTGCGGTCCAGGACTATCTGGTGCTGTCGATCTCCGTCCGGCGACGTGGGCGCAGCCTCGGTCAGATGGCCCGCGACGAGCTCGGGCGCTTCGGGGGCGTCGCGGCGCTCGTTGCCGTGTTCGTCATCATGATCATCATCATCGCCGTCCTGGCGCTCGTGGTGGTCAACGCGTTGGCGGAGAGCCCGTGGGGCGTGTTCTCCATCGCGATGACGATTCCGATCGCGCTCTTCATGGGCGTCTACCTGCGCTTCCTGCGACCCGGCCGGATCTCCGAGGTCACGGCGATCGGCGTCGGGCTGCTGCTGCTCGCGATCGTCGCCGGCGGCTGGGTGGCCGAGACGCAGTGGGGGCAGGACTGGTTCACGCTGAGCCCGGTGGCGCTCGCCTGGTGGCTGGCCGCGTACGGCTTCGCGGCCTCGGTGCTGCCGGTGTGGCTGCTGCTCGCCCCGCGCGACTACCTGTCGACGTTCATGAAGGTCGGCGTGATCGTGCTGCTCGCGGTCGGCATCGTGATCGCGCGGCCGGAGGTCCAGGCACCGGCCGTGTCGTCCTTCGCGCTCCGCGGCGACGGCCCGGTGTTCGCCGGCACCTTGTTCCCGTTCCTGTTCATCACGATCGCGTGCGGCGCCCTGTCCGGGTTCCACTCGCTCATCGCCTCCGGGACCACGCCGAAGCTGTTGGAGAAGGAGAGCCAGGCGCGGCCCATCGGGTACGGCGCCATGCTCACCGAGTCGTTCGTCGCGGTGATGGCGCTCATCACCGCCGTGGTCATCGACCAGCACCTGTACTTCGCGATGAACGCACCCGCGGGCGCGACGGGTGGCACGCCGGAGACGGCAGCCGAGTACGTCAACGGGCTCGGTCTGGCCGGGACGCCCCTCACCGCCGGGGAGATCGAGGGTGCCGCCGCCGCGGTCGGCGAGGAGTCGGTCGTCTCCCGGACCGGCGGTGCGCCGACGCTGGCGTTCGGCATGTCCCAGGTGCTCAGCTCGGCCTTCGGCGGCTCCGGGCTGGCGGCGTTCTGGTACCACTTCGCGATCATGTTCGAGGCGCTGTTCATCCTCACGACGGTGGACGCAGGGACACGCGTCGCACGCTTCATGCTCTCCGACAGCCTGGGCAACATCGGGGGCCCGCTGAGCAGGTTCCGCGACCCCTCGTGGCGCGTCGGCGCGTGGTTCTGCTCGGTCGCGGTCGTCGTCCTCTGGGGCGCGATCCTGCTGATGGGAGTGACCGACCCGCTCGGTGGGATCAACACCCTCTTCCCCCTCTTCGGGATCGCGAACCAGCTGCTCGCCGCGATCGCCCTCACCGTCGTGACCGTCGTCGTCGTCAAGAAGCAGCTCTACCGCTGGGTGTGGATCCCCGCCGTCCCCCTGGTGTGGGACCTGGTCGTGACGATGACCGCGTCCTACCAGAAGATCTTCTCCAGCGAGCCACGCATCGGGTACTGGGCGCAGCATCGTGCCTTCCAGGACGCCAGAGCCGCCGGGGAGGAGACCTTTGGCGTCGCGACGACACCCGAGGCGATGGACGCGGTCATCCGCAACACGGCCATCCAGGGGACCCTGTCGATCATCTTCGCCGTCCTGGTGCTGGTCGTCGTGGCCGTCGGTGCCGCGGTGATGGTGCGCTCCGTGCGCGCCGGCGGCCTGCCCACCTCGGAGGAACCGGACGCGCCGTCGCGCATCTTCGCGCCGCGCGGGATGATCCCGTCGGCCGCCGAGCGCGAGGTCCAGGGTCTCTGGGACGCGCACACGCGTGACCGCACCACGACGGGAGCGGGGTCGTGAACGCCCGGACCGTCCTGCTCCGGCTCGTGGACGCGTCGGTCCGGGGCGGTAGCGCCGTGCGCTGGTACGCGGCGTCGCTGCTCGGCGACCACGACTACGCCCGTTACGTCGAGCACGTCGCGCGGGTGCATCCCGGCACCGACCCAGGGTCAGAGGCGGCGTACTGGCGAGCCCGGCACGCGGAGCAGGACGCCCACCCGGGAGCGCGCTGCTGCTGAGGGCCGCCGGGCACGGGTGCCACGCCTCGACGTCGGCACCCGGGCGGCGACGGACCGCCGCGGGCCCGAGCCGGTGGACCATCGGGAGGGCGACCGCATCACCGCGCGGTGGGGCGGCGTGCCGGACACCGGTTCGGGTCGGCTCACCCGTACGCTCGCGCACGTGACACCCGCTGGTCCGGAGGACGTCCCCGCCGAGTTCGTCAACGCGTTGCGCTCGTTGCGTCGGGTGACCGTCCGCCCCGAGGTGATCCTCGACGAGGTGCCGGGCCCCGCGCGCATCGCGCCCTTCTCCGCGGCCCTCACCGCCGAGGTGCGCACCGCGCGCCGGTCGGTGAACGCGGCCGAGCTGGCGTCCGGGCGCTTCGTCGTCCTGTACGACCCGGCGGGCCAGGAGGCGTGGGACGGCCACTTCCGCCTCGTCACCCTCGTCCGCGTCACGCTCGAGGCCGAGGTCGGCGCCGATCCGATGCTCGCCGAGGTGGCATGGACCTGGTTCACCGACGCCCTCGAGGAGTCGGGCCTCGACGCGCACGCGGCGGGGGGTACCGTCACCAGGGTGCTCTCGCAGAGCTTCGGCGCCCTCGAGCGACGGTCGGAGCAGACCGAGCTGGAGATCCGCGCCTCCTGGACCGCGGCCGACGAGGACCTGGGCCCGCACCTGCAGGCCTGGGGCACCCTCCTGTGCACGGCCGCCGGCCTCGAACCACTGCCCGACGGCGTCGTCGCCCTCGGGCCGAGGCGCTGACCTCAGGCCCGGGGGGGCATGCGCAGGGCAACCGGCTCAAGTCGTCAGGTCATGGTGCCGATGACTCGCCTGTGAGCATCGAGCCCCTGCGACGAGACCTGGCCCCCGCCCGACGGCCCGAGCTCCGGCCCGGTGTGCCCAGCTCCCGCACGGTCCCGCCCACGTCGACCCAGCAGATGTGCGTCGTCGTCACCGAGGTCGCCGACGGTGACGGTGCGTCGCTGGTCCGCAACCTGCGCCGCCGCGGAGCACCGCGCGTCGTGGTCCTCACGCGCCGCGCGAGCCGCCCCGAGCTCTCCGTCCTGCTCCAGGGCGGGCTGCGCGGAGCGGTCGCCGGCGCCACCGCCCCCAGCCTGCAGCGCGCAGCCGTCGCGACGGTGCCGCCGCCGCCGCTGCCGGACCTGACCGCCCGCGAGGTCAGCGTGCTCAAGCTGGTGGCCGACGGCCGCACCAACCGCCTCATCGGCGAGGACCTCGGCCTGTCCGCCCTCACCGTGAAGAGCCACCTCGCCCGGATCTCCCGCAAGCTGGGCACCGGCGACCGGGCGGAGCTCGTCGCGATCTCCATCCGCGGTGGCGTGCTGTCCTGACCTGCGCACGTACGGACGCCGTACCGGTGGAAGTACGCGCCGCCCGCGCGGCCTGCACAGATGCGTCCGCACCGTCGCTTACCGTTGACCTCATGCGACCTGAGGCGACAGCCGGCGCCCCCGCAGGGGGATCCGTGCCGCCATCCACCCCGGACGACGAGACCCTCGACCTCGAGGTCGGCACGCCCGCGGACGACGCGGGTCCTGAGGTCGTCATGCTCACCGAGCCCGCGGAGGGCATCCCGCCGGTCGTCGAGACCCCCGAGGCGCTCGCCGCGGTCGTCGCGGCGTTCGGCGCGGGCACGGGACCGGTCGCCGTGGACGCCGAGCGCGCGTCCGGCTACCGCTACGGGCAGCGTACGTACCTGGTCCAGCTCCGCCGGGAGGGCGCCGGCACCGCCCTGATCGACCCGATCGCCGTGCCGGACCTGTCGGCGCTGAGCGAGGCGCTGGTCGGCGTCGAGTGGGTGCTGCACGCCGCGTCGCAGGACCTGCCCGGTCTCGCGGAGCAGGGTCTGCGGCCCAGCCGGGTGTTCGACACCGAGCTCGGCGCGAGGCTGCTCGGTCTGGACCGGGTGGGGCTGGCCGCCGTCGTCGCGGACGCCCTCGGTCTCGGTCTGGCCAAGGAGCACTCGGCGGTCGACTGGTCGACGAGGCCCCTGCCGTCCGAGTGGCTCCGGTACGCCGCGCTCGACGTCGAGGTGCTGGTGGAGCTGCGCGAGGTGCTGGCCGAGCGCCTGGCCGTGGCCGGCAAGGCCGAGTGGGCCGCGCAGGAGTTCGAGGCCGTCCGCACCGCCCCGCTGCCGCCGCCCCGCGTCGAGCCGTGGCGCCGGGTGTCCGGCCTGCACGCGATCCGCGACGCCCGCCGGCTGGCCGTGGTGCGCGAGCTCTGGCTCACCCGGGACCAGAACGCCCGCACCCGGGACATCTCGCCCGGCCGCGTGCTGCCGGACCACGCCATCGTCGCGGCCGCCCAGGCGCTGCCGGGCTCGGTCGCCGCACTGACCGCACTCCCGGCGTTCGCGGGCAAGGGCACGCGGCGCCGCGCCGCGCTGTGGCAGCAGGCCATCGACCGCGCGCTCGAGCTGCCGGAGGCGGACCTGCCGTCCGTCCGTGGCCCGAAGAGCGACGCACCCCCGCCACCGCGGGCCTGGGCCGAGAAGGACCCGGCCGCAGCCGCCCGTCTGGCCGCCGCGCGCGAGGTGGTGACCGAGCTGTCCACCACGCACGAGGTGCCGGCCGAGAACCTCCTGCAGCCGGACCTGCTGCGGCGGCTGTGCTGGACGCCCCCCGCCACGCTCGACGCCGACGCGATCGCCGCGTTCCTGCAGGCGGGCGGCGCGCGGCCGTGGCAGATCGGCCTGGTCGCGCAGCGGCTGGCCGAGGCGTTCGCGACCCTCCCCTAGGACCGAAGTCCCTGTTACTCTGGAGTAACTTATGGCTGGCCACGCCCGGGCGACCCGGGTAGCGTCGGCCGGCACGGGCCCGCCCTCGCAGGCTCGTCGGACACCGCCGTCCCGCTCTGGAGGCTCGATGCCCACCACATCTCCGCGACCCGCAGCCCTGGTCCGCCGCGTCGTGTTCGTCGACGGGGTGCGCACCCCGTTCGGCCGCGCGCGCAAGGACGGGCTGTACGCCCACACCCGCGCCGACGACCTCTCGGTCAAGACCGTCCGCGAGCTGCTCCGCCGACACCCCCAGCTCCCGCCCGAGCGCATCGACGAGGTCGCCATCGCCGCGACCACCCAGCAGGGCGACCAGGGCCTGACGCTCGGGCGCACCGTCGGCGTCCTGGCCGGGCTCCCCCGCTCCGTCCCGGGCTACGCGATCGACCGCATGTGCGCCGGCGCGATGACCGCGGTGACCAACACGGCCGCTGCCATCGGCTTCGGCGCGCAGGACGTCGCCCTGGCCGGCGGGGTCGAGCACATGGGCCACCACCCGATGGGCTTCGACGCCGACCCGAACCCCCGGTTCCTGTCCGAGCGCCTGGTGGCGAACGACGCCCTGAACATGGGCGTGACCGCAGAGAACCTGCACGACACGTTCCCCGCCCTGACCCGCGAGCGGGCGGACGCGTACGGCGCCGCCAGCCAGGCCAAGTACGCCGCGGCGCTGGCCGCCGGGAAGATCGACCCCGACCTCGTCCCGGTCGCGCTGCGCGACCCGGAGCAGGGCTGGGGCCTCGCCACCGCCGACGAGCCGCCGCGGCCCGGCACCACGGTCGAGGCGATCCTGAAGCTGCCCACGCCGTTCCGCGCAGGCGGCCGGGTGACCGCGGGGACCGCCGCGCCGCTCACCGACGGCGCCGCGTCCTGCCTGCTCGCCGCCGAGGAGACCGCCGCCGAGCTGGGTCTGCCCACGCGCATGCGGATGGTGTCGTTCGCGTACGCCGGCGTCGAGCCCGAGATCATGGGCATCGGCCCGGTCCCGGCCACCATCAAGGCGCTCGACCGCGCCGGGCTGTCCATCGAGGACATGGGCCTGTTCGAGATCAACGAGGCGTTCGCCGTCCAGGTGCTCTCGTTCCTCGACGCGTTCGGCATCGCCGACGACGACCCCCGCGTCAACCAGTACGGCGGCGCGATCGCGGTCGGCCACCCGCTGGCCTCGTCGGGTGTGCGCCTGATGACGCAGCTGGCCCGCCAGTTCGAGGAGAACCCGGACGTCCGCTTCGGCCTGACCACCATGTGCGTCGGTCTGGGGCAGGGCGGCACCGTCATCTGGGAGAACCCGCACCACGCCGACTACGAGCCTCTCGAGGGGGACGCCAAGTGAGCAGCACCACCGAAGCCCGCGCGGAGCGCGTCAGCCACGCACTCGTCCGCGACGTCACGCTGCCCGGCGGCGCAGGCACGCTCGCCCTCGTCACCGTCGACAACGGCCTGGACCACACCAAGCCGACGACGCTCGGTCCGCTCGGCATGGCCGAGCTCACCGAGGCGCTCACGGCTCAGCAGGCGCGCGCCGCAGCGAGCGAGATCGTCGCCGTCGCCGTCACGGGCAAGCCGTACTACCTGGCCGCCGGCGCCGACCTCACCCAGATCGGCTCCGTACCCGGCCGCGAGGGCGCGCTGCAGCTCGGCCAGAACGGGCACCGCGCCTACGAGCTGCTGCACACCATGGGGGTGCCGACCTTCGCGTTCGTCAACGGCGTCGCCCTGGGTGGCGGCATGGAGCTGGCGCTCAACTGCGACTACCGCACGGTGGCGTCCGACGTCCGGGCGCTCGCGCTCCCGGAGACCGGCCTCGGCCTGGTGCCCGGCTGGGGCGGCGCGTACATCGTCCCGCGCCTGATCGGGGTGGAGAAGGCGCTCGACGTCATCCTCACCCGCCCCGCGGCCAACAAGCCGTTCGCGGCGGTCGAGGCCACCACGCTCGGCCTGATGGACGTCGTGCTCGACCCGGCCGACTTCCTGGAGGAGTCGATCCGGTGGGCCGCCCGCGTGGTGACCGGCGACGTCGTCGTCGAGCGCCGCGAGCTCGACCCGCCAGAGGTCTGGGACGGCGTCGTGGCCGCCGCCCGCCAGCGCCTCGACGCGGTCATCAACCGGTCCCGCCCCGCGCCGTACCGCGCCCTCGACCTGGTCGCCGCCGCCCGCACGGCCACGCGGGAAGAGGCGTTCGCCGCCGAGGACGAGGCGCTCGCCGACCTCATCATGAGCGACGAGATGCGCGCGTCGGTGTACGCGTTCGGGTTGGTCTCGGGGGGCAAGAAGCCCGTCGGCGCCCCCGACCGCTCCCTCGCGCAGCCCGTCACCCGCGTGGGCATCGTCGGTGCCGGGCTGATGGCCTCGCAGATCGCCCTGCTGTTCGCGCAGCGCCTCGGCGTGCCGGTCGTCATGCGCGACCTCGACCAGGAGCGCGTCGACAAGGGTCTGGCTGCGGTGAGGTCCTCCGTGGACCGGCTCACGTCGACCGGCCGGCTGAGCGAGTCCGCCGCGAGCCGGCTGCTCGGCTCGATCCAGGGCACCACCGACCTCGCCGAGTTCGCCTCCTGCGACCTCGTCATCGAGGCGGTCACCGAGATCCTCGACCTGAAGAAGAAGGTGTTCGCGGAGCTGGAGACAGTGATCTCCCCGACCGCCATCCTCGCGACGAACACCTCGGCCCTGTCCGTCTCCGCCATGGCCGCGGATCTGCAGCACCCGGAGCGCGTGGTCGGCCTGCACTTCTTCAACCCGGTGGCTGCCATGCCGCTGGTGGAGGTCGTGCAGGCCGAGCAGACCTCGCTCGAGGCGCTGGCCACCGGGTTCGCCGTCGCCTCGAAGCTGCGCAAGACGGCCGTCCTCGTGGCGGACCGCCCGGGCTTCGTCGTGAACCGGCTGCTCGTGCTCCTGCTCGGCGTGATCGTCGACGCCGTCGAGAAGGGCACGCCGGTCGAGGTCGCGGACCGCGCGCTGCGGCCCCTCGGGCTGCCGATGCCGCCGTTCGAGCTGTTCGACCTGGTCGGGCCCGCCGTCGGCCTGCACGTGCTCACGTCGCTGCGCGAGGAGCTGGGCGACCGGTTCCCCCGCTCCCCCGGCCTCGAGAAGCTCGTCGCCGAGGGCACCACGGTCGTGCTCCCGGCCAGGGCCAAGGGGCTGCCGAAGCCGGTCGACCCCGCCATCCAGGCGGTGTTCGACGCCACGGGCACCGGGGACGCCCCGCTCGACGAGGCCGGGGTGCTCGACAGCGTGCTCACCGCCCTGACCGTCGAGGTCGGGCACATGCTCGAGGAGGGCGTCGTCGCCACCCCGCAGCAGATCGACCTGTGCATGATCCTCGGCGCCGGGTGGGGGTTCCACCTGGGCGGCCTCACGCCGTACCTGGACCGCACCGGCTACTCCGAGCGCGTGCTCGGTCGACGGATCCTGCCGGACGGCGTCGCGAACGTGCCCGCCGCCTAGACGATCAGAAGACGCTGAGCCCTCGGTCCCGGAACGTCGCGCGCACGCGCTCGACGAGCTCCGGGGTCGGGGGCGCGGTGTCCTCCAGCTGGTACTTCATCCCCAGCTCGTCCCACTTGTCCCGGCCCATCTGGTGGAACGGGAGGACCTCGACGCGCTCGACGACGGACCCGAGACCCACCACGTGATCGGCCACCGACTCGACGTTCTCCGGGGCGTCCGTCAGCCCGGGGACGAGGACGAACCGCACCCAGGTGCGCTTGCCGGCGTCCCGCAGACGTGCGCCGAAGTCGAGCGTGGGCTGCAGCGCACGACCCGTGACCGCGCGGTAGGTGTCCGGCAGGCCGGACTTGATGTCCAGGAGCACCAGGTCGATGTCCGCGAGCATCGCGTCGGTGCACTGGCTGCCCAGGAACCCGGACGTGTCCACGGTGGTGTGCACGTCCATGGCCTTGGCGCCGCGGAGCAAACGACCCAGGTAGGCGGGCTGCATCAGCGGCTCGCCGCCCGACACCGTCAGACCCCCACCGGTGGCCTTGAAGACCGGGCGGTACCGGGCGACGCGCGCCAGGATCTCGTCGGCCGGCACGTCCGTCCCGCGCCGCATCTGCATGGTGTCGGGGTTGTGGCAGTAGAGGCACTGCAACGGGCAGCCGGCCAGGAAGACGGTCAGGCGCGTGCCCGGACCGTCGACCGCCGTGACCAGCTCCCACGAGTGGACGGAGCCGACGGAGCCGGACCGCACCGCCGCCATCTTCGCGGCGTGGTCGAGCTCGACGGACGACAGTCCCGCCGTGCCGGACCGCGACCGGGGCAGACCCAGGTGCACGGACGGCCACGGCGCCGCGTCGTGCACCTGGGTGGTCATCGCCTGACTCAGACCGATCCGTGGAACGTGCGGGACAAGACGTCGAGCTGCTGCTCGCGGGTGAGCCGCACGAAGTTCACCGCGTAGCCGGACACCCGGATGGTGAGCTGCGGGTACTCCTCGGGGTGCTCCATGGCGTCCTCGAGGGTCTCGCGGTTCAGCACGTTGATGTTCAGGTGGTAGCCCGAAGACATCATGTACGCGTCCAGCAGCCCGACCAGGTTGGAGACCTGCTCGTCGCGGGTGCGCCCCAGACCGGTCGGGATGACCGACGAGGTCAGCGAGATCCCGTCCATCGCCTCGCCGTACGGGATCTTGGCGACGGAGAGCGCGGAGGCGAGCATCCCGTGCGCGTCGCGCCCGTTCATGGGGTTGGCGCCGGGTGCGAACGGCTGGCCGGCCTGACGCCCGTCGGGGGTCGACCCGGTCGACTTGCCGTACACGACGTTCGACGTGATGGTCAGCACCGACTGCGTGTGCAGGGCGTCGCGGTACGTCGGCGTCTTGCGCAGCTTGGTCATGAAGGACTCGACCAGCCACACCGCGATCTCGTCGGCGCGGTCGTCGTCGTTGCCGTAGGTCGGGAAGTCGCCGTCCACCACGTAGTCGGTGACGAGCCCGTCGACCGTGCGCACGGGGTGCACGGCGGCGTACTTGATGGCCGACAGCGAGTCGGCGACCACCGACAGGCCGGCGATGCCGCACGCCATGGTGCGCAGGATCTCGCGGTCGTGCAGGGCCATCTCGAGGCGCTCGTACGCGTACTTGTCGTGCATGAAGTGCACGCAGTTGAGCGCGTCGACGTAGGTCTGGGCGAGCCAGTCGAGCATCACGTCGAGCTTGGCGACGACGTCGTCGTAGTCCAGCACGTCGCCGGCGACGGCCGGCGCCGACGGGGCCACCTGCTTGCCGGTCATCTCGTCGCGTCCGCCGTTGATCGCGTACAGCAGCGCCTTGCCCAGGTTCACGCGGGCACCGAAGAACTGCATCTGCTTGCCGACGCGCATCGGGGACACGCAGCAGGCGATCGCGGCGTCGTCGCCCCACGACTCACGGATGAGGTCGTCGGACTCGTACTGCAGCGCGGAGGTGTCGATGGAGACCTGCGTGCAGAACCGCTTGAAGCCGTCGGGCAGGTTGTCGGTCCAGAACACCGTCAGGTTCGGCTCGGGGGCCGGGCCCAGGTTGTAGAGCGTCTGCAGGTACCGGAACGAGGTCTTGGTGACCAGCGTCCGCCCGTCCTCGCCCATGCCGCCGATCGACTCGGTGACCCAGGTGGGGTCGCCCGAGAACAGCTCGTCGTACTCGGGGGTGCGCAGGAACCGCACGATCCGCAGCTTGATCACCAGGTCGTCGATGAGCTCCTGCGCGTCCTGCTCGGTCAGCCGGCCAGCGACCATGTCGCGCTGCAGGTAGACGTCGAGGAACGTGGAGGTGCGGCCCAGCGACATGGCCGCGCCGTTCTGCTCCTTCACGGCGCCCAGGTAGGCGAAGTACAGCCACTGGACGGCTTCCTTCGCGGTCTGCGCGGGGCCCGAGATGTCGTAGCCGTAGGACGCGGCCATCTGCTTGAGCTCGCCGAGCGCACGGATCTGCTCCGCGTTCTCCTCGCGGTCCCGGATGACGTTCTCCGAGGAGCGCTCGCGGTCCAGGTCGGCACGGTCCTCGCGCTTGGCGGCGATGAGGGCGTCGACCCCGTAGAGCGCCACGCGCCGGTAGTCGCCGATGATGCGGCCGCGGCCGTAGGCGTCGGGCAGGCCCGTGATGAGGTGGGCGGAGCGGGCGGCGCGGACGGCCGGCGGGTAGACGTCGAAGACGCCGGCGTTGTGGGTCTTGCGGTACTTGGTGAAGATCTCGCCGACGATCGGGTCGGGCTCGAACCCGTAGGTCTCCAGGGCCTTCTCGACCATCCGGTAGCCGCCGTTGGGCATGATCGCGCGCTTGAGCGGCGCGTCCGTCTGCAGGCCGACGATGATCTCGTGGTGCCGGTCGATGTACCCGGGCTCGTGCGAGGTGATCGTGGACGGCGTGTGCTGGTCGATGTCGTAGACACCGCGGGCCCGCTCGGCGGGGAACATCGCGGTCAGGCGGCCCCACAGCGCGGTCGTCCGCGGGGTCGGACCGGCCAGGAACTCGGCGTCGCCCGTGAAGGGCGTGTAGTTGCGCTGGACGAAGTCTCGGACGTCGATCCGGTCCATCCACGGCCCGGCCGCGAAGCCGTCCCAAGCCGGGGATCCGGTCGACTCGTTGCGCGTGTTCGCGGGCAGTGTGTTGATGGACATCTGTGCTCCTCCGACGTGGTCGTTACCCTCGACGCTACGGAAAACAGGCCCATTCATCCCAGGACCAAAGGCCCCAGGTACCTGTGACGCGGCACTCACACCGGTCGGCCGACCGCGGCGAGCACGTCGCGCGCCACGTCGCCCGGCCGCAGGCGCAGCTCGGTCACCAGCTGCTCCCTCGTGGCGTGGTCCAGGAACGCCCGAGGGACGCCGAAGGCCTGCACGGGCGTCGCGATGCCGGCCTCGCGTGCCCGCTGGGCGACCAGGGAACCGAGGCCGCCGTCCACCAGACCGTCCTCGATGGTCACGACGTGGTCGTGGTCCCCCACCAGCTTGGTGAGCGCTCCGGCGACCGGGATCGCCCAGCGGGGGTCGACCACGGTGACGCGGAGCCCGTGGGCAGCGAGCACCTCGGCGGTCTCGAGCGCCGTCTGGGCCATCGCGCCGTACCCCACCACGAGCAGGTGGGGCGCGTCCGCCGGGCCGTCGTGCCGGGCGAGGACGTCCACGCCGTCGAGGTGGTCGACGGCAGGCACGGGGTCGACCAGGGCGCCCTTGGGGTAACGGACCACCGTCGGGGCGTCGTCGACGTCCACGGCGGTCCGCAGGGCGTCCCGCAGCGTCTCCTCGTCGCGCGGCGCGGCCAGCCGCAGGCCGGGGACCATCCCGAGCATCGCCAGGTCCCACATGCCGTTGTGGCTGGCCCCGTCAGACCCCGTCAGGCCGGCCCGGTCGAGCACGAACGTCACGCCGGCCTTGTGCAGGGCGACGTCCATGAGGACCTGGTCGAACGCGCGGTTGAGGAAGGTCGCGTACACCGCGACGACGGGGTGCAGGCCGCCGAACGCCATGCCCGCGGCCGACGTGGCCGCGTGCTGCTCGGCGATGCCGACGTCGAAGACCCGCGCGGGGAACTCGGCGGCGAACGGCGCCAGACCCACCGGCTGGAGCATGGCCGCGGTGACGGCGACGACGTCGGGACGCCGCCGCCCGATGCGCACCAGCTCGTCCGCGAACACGCTCGTCCACTCGAACCGCGACGGTGCGACGGGCAGCCCGGTCTCGGGGTGGATCTTGCCGACCGCGTGGAACCGGTCCGCGACGTCCTGCTCCGCGGGCACGTAGCCGCGGCCCTTCTCCGTGATGACGTGCACGATGACCGGCCCGCCGAACGACTTGGCGTTCTGCAGCGCCCGCTCGACGGCGCGCACGTCGTGCCCGTCGACCGGTCCGACGTACTTGATGCCGAGGTCCTCGAACATCCCCTGCGGCACCAGGACGTCCTTGATGCCCTTCTTCATGCCGTGCAGGGCCTCGTACGCCGCGCGGCCGGGCGGGCCGGACCGGCGCAGCGTCCGCTTGCCCCAAGACAGCACGTTCTCGTAGCCCTGCGTGGTGCGCAGGGTGTCGAGGTGGTGGGCGAGCCCGCCGATGGTCGGTGCGTACGACCGGCCGTTGTCGTTGACGACGATCACGAGCCGGCGGTCCTGGCCCGCGGCGATGTTGTTGAGCGCCTCCCAGGCCATGCCGCCGGTGAGCGCGCCGTCACCGATCACCGCGACCACGTGCCGGTCGCCGCGGCCCTGCAGCTCGTTGGCCTTCGCGATGCCGTCGGCCCAGCTGAGCGCCGTCGAGGCGTGGGAGTTCTCGACCACGTCGTGCTCGGACTCCGCACGGCTGGGGTAGCCGGACAGGCCGCCCCTGCTGCGCAGCTGTGAGAAGTCCCGGCGCCCGGTGAGCAGCTTGTGCACGTAGGACTGGTGACCGGTGTCGAACACCATGGTGTCCAGCGGCGACTCGAACACCCGGTGCATCGCGATGGTCAGCTCGACGACCCCCAGGTTGGGGCCCAGGTGGCCGCCGGTCCGGGACACCTGCTCGACCAGGAAGGTGCGGATCTCTGCGGCGAGGTCGTCGGCCTGGCGCGAGGTGAGCCGGCGCAGGTCGTCCGGGGAGCTGATGCGGTCGAGCAGACCCATGGTGGTGCTCCTCCTCCGGTGTGCGGCGACGCTGCCGCACCCTGCGGACGCCGAAAGTCGTGTCCACACTGTAGATGGGCCCGGGCAGGACGACGCG
Organism: uncultured Cellulomonas sp.; assembly: GCF_963527515.1. Taxonomy (NCBI): domain Bacteria; kingdom Bacillati; phylum Actinomycetota; class Actinomycetes; order Micrococcales; family Cellulomonadaceae; genus Cellulomonas; species uncultured Cellulomonas sp. The sequence goes on from NZ_CAURTV010000045.1 coordinate 14,264, forward strand.
CTGGGGCCGGTCACACCCCTGTGCGGGCCCCGTGAAGAGAGGCCCCGACCGACTACCATGGATCGGAAAGGGGATCACCCATGCGCTTCCTGCCCGGCCACGCGGCCACCTCCGACCTCACCTACGGCGACGTCTTCCTCGTCCCGTCGCGTTCCGAGGTCACCTCCCGGTTCGACGTCGACCTCACGGCCGTCGACGGCACCGGCACCACCGTCCCCGTCGTCGTCGCCAACATGACGGCCGTGGCCGGCCGGCGGATGGCCGAGACGGTCGCCCGCCGCGGCGGCATCACGGTCCTCCCCCAGGACGTCCCCACGGACGTGGTGGCCGAGGTCGTCTCCTCGGTCAAGGCGCGGCACACCGTGGTGGAGACCGCGGTGGTGGTCAGCCGGCACGACACGGTGCACACCGCACTGACCCTCATCGGCAAGCGCTCGCACGGCGCCGCCGTGGTGGTGGACGACGGCAAGCCCGTCGGGGTCGTCACCGAGGCCGACTGCCAGGGCGTGGACCGCTTCACGCAGGTCGAGGAGGTCATGAGCGCCCACCCGACCACGGTGGACCTCGCGATGATCGAGCAGGGCGGGCTGCATGGGCTGGAGGCGGCCTTCGAGAAGCTGCACGGCTCGCGTCGCAAGTTCTCCCCGGTCGTGCGCGACGGCGAGCTGGTCGGTGTGCTCACGCGGATCGGTGCGCTGCGCTCGTCCATCTACCAGCCCGCGGTCGACGGCCAGGGGCGCCTGCGCGTGGCGGCTGCCGTGGGCATCAACGGCGACGTGAAGCAGAAGGCCCTCGAGCTCCTGGAGGCCGGGGTGGACGTCCTCGTGGTCGACACCGCCCACGGGCACCAGCGCAAGATGCTCGACGCGCTCGGCGCCGTCCGCAGCCTCGACCCGCAGGTGCCGGTCGTCGCGGGCAACGTCGTGACCGCCGAGGGCACGCGTGACCTGATCGCGGCCGGTGCGGACATCGTCAAGGTCGGCGTCGGGCCGGGCGCCATGTGCACCACCCGCATGATGACCGCCGTCGGGCGTCCGCAGTTCTCCGCGGTGCTCGAGTGCGCGGCCGAGGCCCGCCGGCTGGGCAAGCACGTGTGGGCCGACGGCGGGGTCCGCCACCCGCGCGACGTCGCGCTGGCCCTCGCGGCCGGTGCCTCGCAGGTGATGGTGGGCTCGTGGTTCGCCGGCACGCACGAGTCCCCCGGCGACCTGCACGAGGACGGCAACGGCCGGCTGTACAAGGAGAGCTTCGGCATGGCGTCGGCGCGCGCCGTGGCCGCCCGCACCAAGGGCGGCTCCGCGTTCGACCGGGCCCGCAAGGCGCTCTACGAGGAGGGCATCTCCTCGTCGCGCATGTTCCTGGACCCCCGCCGCCCCGGCGTCGAGGACCTCATCGACACGATCACCGCGGGGGTGCGCTCGGCGGCCACCTACGTCGGCGCGACCACGCTCGACGAGCTCCACGAGCGCGCCGTCGTCGGCATCCAGTCGGCGGCGGGCTACGAGGAGGGGCGCCCGCTGCCCGACGGGTGGTGACCGGCATGCGACCCGTCCTGGTGCTCACGCACGCCCCGCACGAGGGCCCCGGCCTGATCGCCCGCGGCCTCGACGCCCCGCTGCGCGTGCGCACGGTGCTCGACCTCGACGACGCCCGGCTCCCCCGGCTCGACGAGGTGTCCGGCGTCGTCGTCATGGGTGGCCCGATGGACGCCGACGACGTGCCCGGTCACCCGGGTCTGGCCGCCGAGCGGGCGCTCGTGGCCGCTGCGGTCGACGCCGACGTCCCCGTGCTGGGCGTGTGCCTCGGCATGCAGATCCTCGCCCTCGCGCTCGGGTCCCGCCTGCACCTGCGCGCGGCGACGGAGATCGGGTTCGCCCCCGTCGACGTCGTGGCCGACGACCTCGTCCTCGGCGCCCTCGGCAGCCGGCCGACGGTGCTGCACTGGCACGCGGACACGGTCGACCTGCCGCCGGGCGCCACGCTCCTCGCCTCGACCGAGGCGACGCCGGTGCAGGCCTTCCGGGCGGGCAGCGCCCTCGGCCTGCAGTTCCACCCCGAGCTCGACGCGGGAATGCTCGACCTCTGGCTCGCGACGCCGGACATGGTCGGGGACCTCTCCCCCGAGGAGATCGAGCAGATCCGCGACGACGGCGCCCGGCACCTGCCGGGCCTGGTCCCCGCCGCCGAGAAGATGTTCTCCGCCTTCGGGGAGCTCGTCCGGGCCCGCGGATGACCGGCCCCACCCCGGTGGTCCGTGGGGCGCGCGCCGAGCTGGTCGACCTGTGCGCACGCGGCGTCGACTGGCGCCTGGACCCGGCCCGCGTCCTCGACGACGTGTCGGCAGCCCGTCCCGCCGCGGTGCTGGTGCTCTTCGGCGCCCTCGACGACGCCCCCGCCCGCAGCGGCTCGCCCGCCGTGGCGCGGGACCTCGACGTGCTGCTCCAGCGGCGGGCCGGCACCCTCGGCCACCACGCAGGGCAGATCGCGTTCCCCGGCGGCCGGCTGGAACCGTCCGACGCCGGGCCGCAGGAGGCCGCCCTGCGCGAGGCCGTCGAGGAGGTCGGGCTGGACGCGTCCGGCGTCGAGGTGCTCGGCACGCTCCCGCCGCTGCCCGTGCCGGTGAGCAACCACCTGGTCACGCCGGTGCCCGCGTGGTGGACCCACCCGTCGCAGGTCGCGGCCGTCGACCACGCCGAGACGGTCGACGTGTTCCGCGTCCCCGTCGCCGACCTGCTGGACCCGACCAACCGCGCCAGCGTCGAGCACGCGCGCTGGGGCCGACCCGTGCGCACCCCGGCGTTCACCGTGGACGGCGTGCTGGTCTGGGGTTTCACCGCCATCGTGCTCGCCCGCATGTTCGACGCGCTCGGCTGGGCGGTCCCGTACGACACCCGCCGCGTCGTCCAGGTCTCCTGAGGTGGTCCACCCCCTCCCCGAGATCGAGGTCACCGAGGACCTCGCCCGCACGCTGCTGCGGGAGCAGCACCCGGACCTGGCCGACCTGCCGCTGACGTGGTCCGGAACCGGCTGGGACAACGCGCTCTGGCGGATCGGCGACCACCTGGCGGCCCGGTTCCCCGTGCGCGCGGTCGCCGCTCCCCTGGTCGCGCACGAGCAGCGCTGGCTCCCCGTCCTGGCACCGCGGCTGCCGGTCGACGTGCCGGTGCCCGTCCGGGTCGGCATCCCGTCCGCCACCTATCCGTGGGCGTGGAGCGTCGTCCCCTGGTTCGACGCCGTCGCAGCCCACCGCACGCCGGTGGCCGGCCGCACCTCCTGGGCGAGGCAGCTGGCGGACGTGTTCGTCGCGCTGCACCGGCCGGCCGCCGGTGACGCACCGGTCAACCCCTACCGCGGGGTGCCGGTCGGGCCACGCGAGCAGCCGCTCACCGAACGGCTCGAGCGGCTCGCGCTCCCGGACGCGCACCGGATCCTGGAGCGCTGGCGCGAGCTCGCGGCGGCGCCCGCCTGGGACGGGCCGGCGCTCTGGCTGCACGGCGACCCGCACCCGGCCAACCTCCTGGTGCACGACGGCCGGCTGCGCGCGGTCATCGACTTCGGGGACGTGACCTCCGGGGACCCGGCCTCCGACCTGTCGACCGCGTGGCTCACCTTCGACCCCGACGGCCGGGCCGCGTTCCAGGCCGGGCTGGCCTACGACGACGCGACCTGGCGGCGCGCACAGGCCTGGGCCCTGCACATGGCCGTCGTGCTGCAGATGCACCCGGTCGACCATCCCCACCTCGCGGAGATCGGGCGGCACGGCGTCAGGCAGGCGCTCGCGGAGTGACACCGCGCGATACTGGCCGGATGGCGAACACACCGAACAAGACCACCGCCACCGACGCCGACGTCGACGCGTTCGTGGCCGCCGTGGACCACCCCGTCCGTCGTCGGGACGCGGAGCGCCTGGTCGCCCTGATGGGCCGCGTGACCGGCGAGCAGCCGCGGATGTGGGGGCCGACGATGATCGGCTTCGGCAGCTACCACTACAGGTACGACTCCGGCCGCGAGGGCGACGCCGGCGCCGCCGGGTTCTCCCCGCGGAAGGCGGCCACCACCGTGTACCTGCCGGACGGCGTCGACGCGCACGCCGACCTGCTCGCGGCGCTCGGGCCGCACACCGTGGGCAAGAGCTGCGTGTACATCAAGGACCTGGACACCGTGGACCTGGGCGTCCTCGAGGAGGTCGTCCGCCGCTCGTTCGCCGCGGTGAACGCAGGGCTGCCCGGCACCCGGTCACCTGCCGGCGACGGCTGACCGTCAGGCCGACGGCCCCGCGCGCACCATGCGGCGCACCGCGTCCAGGCGCAGCGTCGCGGGGTCGACGTCGGTGAACACCCAGGTCGCTCCCGCGGCGACCCAGGGCGCCGGGTCCGCGCCGGGCACCAGCTCGATCGCGACGTCGTAGGGCCGCGCCCGGTCGGTCCGCAGCGCGTCCACCTGTGCCACCGCCTCCGCCAGCTGGTCCGGCGACGTGAGGTTGACCGGGAAGACGCCGTCGTGACGTGCCGCACGTCGCAGCGGGCGCTGGTTCCCAGGGAACGCCGCGACCCAGACCGGGATGTGACCCCGCACCGGGGTGGGCAGGAAGGCGATGCCGTCCACGACGTGGTGCGGGCCGTGGTGCCGGACCGGCTCGCCCGTCCACGCGGAGCGCAGGATCTCGAGGGACTCGTCGAGCAGCTCGGCGCGCGTCCGGTCCCGCACGGGCTCCCCGGTCCGGGAGTACTCGGCCGCGAACGAGTCGCTGCCGACGCCCACCCCCAGGATGAGACGCCCGCCGCTGAGGCGGTCGAGGGAGACGGTCTCGCGCGCGACCTTGGTGGGCCGACGCCGCGCCAGGGGGCTGACCATCGGCCCGAGCGCCACACGGCTCGTCACCGCGGCGGCGGCCGCGAGGCAGACCCAGGGGTCGGCCACCGCCGTCACCGGCGCCCTCCAGGCCAGCTGGTCCCACACGAAGAACCCGTCCCACCCCGCGTCCTCCGCCTCGACTGCGAGGTCCGCGACCACGCGGGGGTCGGCGAGCTCGTCGAACAGGGGCAGCCACACCGCGGACCTCATCGCGGGCCCCTGGGCGCGGTGTGCTCCAGCAGCGCAGCCGTGAACTCGTCCCACCGCGCCGGCGGCAGCTCGTGACCGGCCCCCTCGAGCACGACCAGCCTCGCCCCCGGTATCGCGTCCCTCAGCGCGTGCGCGTGCGGGAGCGGGAAGACCGGGTCCAGCTCGCCGTGGACGACGAGCGCCGGCACCGCGATGTCGCCGAACCCGCCGCGCACGGGACCCGGGGTGGCGATGGCGAAGTGGTGGTTCGCGGCGCTCGGGTCTGTCGCCCGCGCCAGGTCGATCTCGACCAGCCGACGCACGTGCACCTCGTCGAACAGGGTCGACCCGCCGTCGTACGCCCGGATCACCGCGACCGTGTGCTCGACCCACGCCGCGTGGTCGTCGAGGGCGGGGGCGGGGGCGTCGGCGGCCGCCAGGAAGGCAGGTGTCGGTCCGGGCAGGCCGTCGTCGCCCGTCGTCGTGGACAGGAACGTGACGGTCTCGACGCGGTCGGGATGATCGACGGCCAGGATGAGCGCCGTCCCGCCCGACATCGAGCGGCCCACCACGTGCACCGTGTCGAGGCTGAGCGCGTCGACGATCCCGAGGGCGTCGCGAGCCAGGTCCCTCAGGTCGTAGGTCGGGTGCCCACCCGGCGAGACGGTCGACCGGCCCGTGTCGCGCTGGTCGTAGCGGATGACGTACCTGCGCCCTGCCGCGAGCCGGTCGCACAGCTCCTCCTCCCACCCCACCATCGACGCGGCGGCGCCGTGGATGAGCAGGATCGCCGGATCGCCGGGGTCGCCCGCGGTCTGCACGCAGAGCTCGACGTCGCCGATCGGGAGCACAGTCTCCGGGTTCATGGGATCGACGCTAGGACGGGTTCATCACCGTGAACAGCGATCGTTCGTGATCCTGACGATCGCAACAAGCGATACTGGGCGGATGCTGGACCTCCGCCTCCTCGCCGCCCTCGACGCCGTCGCCCGCACGGGCACGTTCGGGGCGGCCGCCACCGAGCTCGGCTACACGCAGTCGACGCTCAGCCAGCAGGTCGCTGCCCTGGAGCGACGCGTCGGAGGGGCCGTCTTCGACCGTCCCGGCGGAGCCCGCCGACCCCGGATCACCCCGCTCGGTCGGCTCGTCCTGGCCCAGGCGAGGATCCTCCTCGGGGCCGACGCCGCTGCGCGGGACGCCATCGACCGCTTCCACTCCGGAGGCGGGCGGGTCGACGTCGGCACCTTCCAGACGGTCACCAACGTGCTGCTGCCGATGGTCGTCGACCGGCTCCGGGCCGAGCACCCCGACGCCGACATCCGGCTGTTCGAGGACGAGACCGACGAGCCACCGCTCGATCTGCTCGACCTCGTGTTCCTCGACGTCCCCGCCCCGCAGGATGCCGACCACGTCGAGGTGTTCCGGGACGAGCACGTCGTCGTGGCCCCGGCCGGTGCGTTCCCGGCCGGGTCCGTCCCGCTGGGCGCGCTGGACGGCCGCACGATGGTGGCCCTCCCGCCCATCTGCGACCAGGCGGTCGTCGAGGCCGCGCTCGCCCGGGCCGCGGTCGTGCCGGACATCGTCTTCCGGACCGTGGACAACCAGGGCATCACCTCGATGGTGCGCGCGGGGCTCGGCGTGGCCGTCATGCCCGTGCTCTCCGTGTGGGGTCAGCGCCACGACGACGCCCTGTCGTTCCACCGGCTCGAGCCGGCGGTCCCGGACCGAGTGGTCCAGGTGGTGTCCCGGGGCACCCTGTCGCCGCTCGCGGCGCGGCTCCGCGAGCTGTCCGTCGACGCCGGCCGGCGCCTGGTGCACGACCTCGCAGCTGCCCGCGCGACGTCCTGAGAGGCGGCGCACCGGGGTGCCCTCGCGGGTCGCACCCGCACCGGTGGCCTGAGCAGGTCATGATGTGCGGCGTGAGCGACGCACCGGCCCCTGGCCCCACCCCGCCCGGCGGGCTCCGCGGCTGGCTGCGCGACCTCGGCTCGGTCGTCGCCCAGGGCGCCCGTCTCTGGGTGCGCACGTGGCCCCTGCTGCTCGTCATCGCCCTGCTCGCCGTCGCCGGACGGCACGCGGCCGGCTGGGCCGCCGTGAACGCGTCGACCGTGAACAACACCCTCGGCTGGGCGGTGCTCGTGCTCGCGCCGCTGAGCATGGTCGCCGGGATCGTCGCGATGCTGCACGTGCTGCGCCGGGACCTGCCCGCGCTCGGCGCCGTCGGCCGGACGCGCGCCCCCGACGACCCGGCCTCCGGGCACGAGCGGGGTCTGGTCGACGTCCTCGCCTCGGTGTTCGTGCCGTTCCTCGCCCTGTACGCCTCGTACGGGCTGCTGGAGGAGGACCGCTCGCGGTTCCTCAACACGGCCGTGTACCGGGAGTTCGTGGAGAACGGGTTCTCGCTCGGCGACGACCGCCCGAGCGGCGCGTTCGTCGACCTGGCGACCGGCTGGGGCCTGGTGGCCGTCGTCGTCGTGGCGGTCGTCCTGCGCTGGCTGCTCGGTCGGTGGGAGGGCCGCAGCCACCGCCGCGCGCTCGCGTTCGCGGGCGCCTACGTCGAGGCGTTCTGGCTGCTGGCCGTGGCGGCGTTCGCCACGCAGCTCCTCGACGGCGTGTGGGCGTGGGTCGAGAACCGGCGCGCCGTGGCGATCGTGCTCGAGTGGTGGCTCACCGTGCTGGACGCGCTCGGCCCGGTCGCCGGCCCCGTCGACGCGGCGGTCGACGCGGTCGCGGGCGTGCTCGGCAACCTCGACGACCTGGTGGTGATCCCGCTCGCGTGGCTCACGGTCGGTGCGGTCGTCTACGGGCACAAGCTCGCGTCGCCGCCGAAGCGCGAGCCCCGCCTGCGCCCCCCGGCCGCGTGGCAGCGGGTACCGGCTCCGGTGCGGCGCTGGACCACCGAGGCTGCGGCGCCCGTCGTCGGCGACGTCCGCGGACGCTTCACGGCCCTCGTGGACGGGCTGCGCCGGCTCGCGATCGCAGGGCTCGGCCCGATGCTCGTGTTCGCGCTCGCCTTCCTCGTGGCGACGCGGCTCGAGGAGGGCATCCTGCTGCTCGCCCGGGCGATCAGCGGTCCGCAGGACGTCGACACCTGGCTCGCGTTCGCGCCGATGGTCTCCTCCGTCGCGACGGCCGTGGGCCTGACCGTGACGATGGCGCTGCTCGCGGCGGGCGTCGACCGGATCCTGGCGGGCCAGTCGGCGGCCGGGGCGCGTTCACCCGAGCCCGTGGGGTCCGCAGAGATCTAGCTCGGGGCCTCGAGCAGCACGTACCGCGGCATCTGCCACCAGAGCGCGACGTCGGCCACCTCGACGCCCTCGGGGACGACGACCACCGGCGAGACGGACCACGTGCCGGGGCGTGCCGGGGCGTCCGGGTCGGCGAACGCCCACGGTCCCGGTGAGCCCTCGGGGACGCACGGCATCGCGGACTGGAGCGCACCCCAGCCACTGGCGACGTAGCCGTAGCGGGTACCGGCCGCATCCCGCACCGCCAGGAAGCAGCCGGCGAGCACGACGTCCGGGTCCGCGCTCAGGGTCAGGTCGACCTGCACCGCGCGGGTCCCGGTGGGCAGCTCCATGTCCTCGGGCAGGGTCGTCGCCGTACGGACACCGTCGAGGCGCACCTGGACGTCGATCGGCATCGTGCCGCCGGCGCCGTCGTAGACCCGCTGCTCGAAGCCCACGGTCGCGCCCGCCTCCGCCGTGGTCGGGACGCGCAGGTCCTTCTCCCACCACAGCGTGCGGACACGGTCGCCCGCCGCGACGAGCGCGAGCGCGAGCGCCACCGGCAGCGCGGCGAGGGCCCAGCGGTTGCGGCGCCACCACCCGGGCGCGGGCTGCACGGGTGCGGTCGGTTCAGGCCAGCCGGTCGTCGTGGTCACGGCTGCTCCGGGGGTTCGTCGGACCACGCGCCGGCGAGCACGGGGGCGTCGTCGGACGCCCACGCGTCCGCGTCGGCCTGCGTGAGGCCCAGGTCGATGTCGGCGACGTCGTCGCGCCGCTGGTCCTTCTGCAGCAGACCGACGCGCAGGTGCGCTCCCGGCACCGCCTCGGGCGGCAGCTCGACGCGCAGCGTCGCGTAACGAGGGATCCCCGGCTGCGCCGTGCCGGACAGGAACCAGGACCGGCCGCCGGTGAACACCGTGTACGTGCGTCCGTCCCCGCCCAGCAGCTCCGCGAAGCCGAGCGCCCGCGGCTGGCCGGTGACCTCGAGGGTCAGGGGCACGACGAGCCAGACACCGGGCGTCGCCAGCAGGGTCCCGTCGTCGTTGTCCAGCACGGTCGAGCCGGTGGGCTCCCCTGCCGTCAGGCGCGCGTACCGGAGCTCGACGGGTTCCCCGATGGTCGCGGGGCGGACGAACGACGCCTGTACGCGCTCGGAGACCGGGAACGCGGTGACCACGGCGTGACCGACGGCCAGGGCGGCGAGCACGGCCGCGCCCGCGCCGAGCACCTGGGCACGGGGACGACGCAGGCGGGGGACGCGCTCGCTCACTCGGCCGCCTCCTCGTCGGACCCGGCCTCGCGCACGTCCAGCTCGGCCTGCAGCGTCGTCGTCGGGTCCCACCACGCGACCGTCGGGTCGAGGCTGCCCTTGCGCCACGTGTGCCGCTGCAGCAGCACGGTCGCGGTGGTCGGCGGCGCCACCGACCCGTCCTGCTCGAAGAGGAACGCCGCCTCGTACGTCAGGCCGGGCTGGACGGGGCTGAGCGACGAGCCGTCCTCGAGCAGGGCGATCGACGACGACACCACCCCGGGGACCAGCGGATCGGGCTCCTCGACCAGCCCGTCGACGCCCGTGAGCGTGAGCGCGTCCTGCAGGGTGACACCCAGGACGCCCACGTCGCTCGTGTTGCGCACCGTCGCGACCACGCCGATCCAGCGGTTGCCGTCCTCCGAGAGGTACTGCCCGGGCAGCTCGGGGGTCCACACGACGCGGTGCACGGTCAGCTCGAACGGTGCGACGTCCACCGGGGTGTCGACCGCCAGCACCTCGGGGCCGTCCTGCGTCTGCTCCTGGAGCCCGCCGAACGCCGCCGTGACGGCGAGGAGGACGACCGCCCCGCCGAGGCCGATGCGCCGCAGCGGCTGGTCGAGGACGCGGCGCGCGACCGTGCTGCCGCTCGCGCGGGCACGGGCGCGCAGGTCGGGCGGGGCGGCGGGTCCGGACACGGGCCCGAGTGTAGGTGCGAGGAGCCGCACCGCTCGGCTGACGGCGGTGTGTCGGACGCATCGAGCCCGGCCCCCGACGGGCGGGGACCGGGCTCGAGGGTGACGGCGGTGGTCAGGCCGTGACGAGCGACCGGAGCACGTACTGCAGGATCCCGCCGTTGCGGTAGTAGTCCGCCTCGCCGGGGGTGTCGATGCGCAGCACCGCGTCGAACGCGACGACCGAGCCGTCGCCCTTCGTCGCCGTGACGGCCAGCGTGCGGGGGGTGGTGCCCTCGTTCAGCGCCGTGACGCCCGTGATGTCGAACGTCTCCGTGCCGTCCAGACCGAGGGAGTCGGCCGACTCGCCCTCGGGGAACTGCAGCGGCAGCACGCCCATCCCGATGAGGTTGGAGCGGTGGATCCGCTCGAAGCTCTCGGTGATGACCGCCTTGACGCCCAGCAGGCTGGTGCCCTTGGCGGCCCAGTC
>NZ_CAURTV010000046.1:0-24834 GCF_963527515.1 uncultured Cellulomonas sp.
CCCCGCGCGGGGGGGTATTTCGTTTACCCGGGGGGCCGCGTCCCCGGGTTAACACCGGCCTCCCGGGGGCCGGGGGGCGCGTACGGACCCCCCCGGGCCCGACGTGCGTCCGCCCGACCCCGCCATCCATGGGAGCGCAGGACAGTGAAGTACGCGAAGCACATCTCGGAGCTCGTCGGCGGCACCCCGCTGGTCCAGCTCACGACCGTGACGGCCGGCCTGACGGCGACGATCCTCGCCAAGGTCGAGTACATGAACCCCGGCGGCTCCGTGAAGGACCGCATCGCGCTGAAGATGATCGAGGCCGCGGAGGCGAGCGGGGAGCTCCAGCCCGGCGGCACGATCGTGGAGCCGACCAGCGGGAACACCGGCGTCGGCCTCGCCCTGGTGGCCCAGCGCAAGGGCTACCGCTGCGTCTTCGTCTGCCCGGACAAGGTGAGCCAGGACAAGCGCGACGTGCTGCGCGCCTACGGGGCGGAGGTCGTGGTCACGCCGACCGCGGTCGCGCCCGACCACCCGGCCTCGTACTACTCGGTGTCCGACCGGCTGGCCAAGCAGATCCCGGGGGGCTGGAAGCCGAACCAGTACGCCAACCAGAACGGGCCCGCCAGCCACTACGAGACCACCGGCCCGGAGATCTGGGCGGACACCGACGGTCGTGTGACGCACATGGTCACGGGCGTCGGCACCGGCGGGACGATCACGGGCACCGGGCGCTACCTGCACGACGTGTCCGACGGGCGCGTGGTGGTCATCGGCGCCGACCCGGCCGGCTCGGTGTACTCCGGCGGCGACGGGCGTCCGTACCTGGTGGAGGGCGTCGGTGAGGACTTCTGGCCGACCGCGTACGACCCGACCGTGCCCGACGAGATCATCGCCGTCTCCGACGCCGACTCCTTCGCGATGACGCGGCGGCTCGCGCGCGAGGAGGGCCTGCTGGTCGGCGGCTCGTGCGGCATGGCGGTCGAGGCGACCCTGCGGTACGCCCGGCGGCTCCAGGAGGCGGACCCGGAGGCGGCCGCCGCGGCGGTGATCGTCGTGCTCCTGCCCGACAGCGGCCGCGGCTACCTGTCCAAGATCTTCAACGACTCCTGGATGCGCTCGTACGGGTTCCTGGCCGCCGACGAGGGCGCCACCGTGGCCGACGTCCTGCGCACCAAGACCGGCACGCTGCCCGACCTGGTGCACACGCACCCGAACGAGACGGTCCGCGACGCCATCGAGATCCTGCACGAGTACGGCGTCTCCCAGATGCCGGTGGTCGGCGCCGAGCCGCCCGTGAAGATCGGGGAGGTGGCCGGTGCGGTGAGCGAGCGCGAGCTGCTGGACGCGGTGTTCTCGGGCGAGGCGGAGCTGTCCGACCGGGTGGACCGGCACATGTCGGCGCCGCTGCCGCTGATCGGCTCGGGGGAGTCCGTGGAGTCGGCGCGGTCGGCCCTGCAGAAGGCGGACGCGCTCATGGTGGTCGACGACGGCTCGCCCGTCGGGGTGCTCACGCGGCACGACCTGCTGGGGTTCCTCGCGCGGTAGGTTGCTGCCCGGGAAACGCTGTCCGCCGTTTGCGAAGGAGCACGATGGCCCTGTTCGACCTGCCCCTGTCCGAGCTCGAGCGCTACCTGCCCGAGCTGGACGAGCCGGCGGACCTCGACGAGTTCTGGGCGTCGACGCTCGCGTCGTCGAGATCCCACGACCTGGCGCTCTCCGTGGTCCCGGTGGACACGGGCCTGACGGTGATCGACGCGTTCGACGTGACGTTCGCCGGGTTCGGCGGGCACCCGATCAAGGCCTGGGTGACCCGGCCGGCCGGTGTGGCCGGGGACCTGCCCGCGGTGGTCGAGCTCATCGGGTACGGCGGCGGGCGGGGGTTCGCGCACGAGCGGCTGACCTGGGCGGCCGCCGGGTACGTGCACCTGGTGATGGACACGCGCGGGCAGGGCTCCGGCTGGGGCAACGGCGGGCACACGCCGGACCCGGCCGGGTCCGGGCCGGCGTCACCCGGTGTGATGACGCGCGGCGTCCTCGACCCGCACGACCACTACTACCGGCGGCTGATCACCGACGCCGTGCGTGCCGTCGACGCCGTCCGGGCGCTGCCGGGGGTCGACGCCGCGCGGGTGGCCGTCGCCGGGGTCAGCCAGGGCGGCGGGCTGGCGCTCGCGGTCGCGGGGCTGACCGACGACCTCGTCGCGGTGCTGCCGGACGTGCCGTTCCTCTGCCACTACCCGCGGGCGCTGGCGATCACCGACGCGTTCCCCTACGGCGAGCTGGTCCAGTACCTCGCGGTGCACCGCGACCAGGAGGCCACCGTCCTGCGGACCATGTCGTACCTGGACGCGGTGCACCTCGCCCGGCGTGCGACCGCACCCGCGCTGTTCTCGGTCGCACTGCGGGACCAGACCTGCCCGCCGTCCACCGTGTTCGCGGCGTACAACCACTACGCGGGACTGACGGGCGCCCGTCCGCAGACCGCGATCGAGGTGTACGCCTACAACCAGCACGAGGGCGGCCAGGCACACCAGGTGGACCGGCAGCTGCGCTGGTTGCGCGGGGTGCTGGCGGAGCAGCCGGTGCCGGCCACGGTCGGCCGGGCTGCTCCCTGACCCCGCTCACCGCCCCGAGATCGAGGGTTCGGTGTGAGATCGACGGGTTGCACCCTCGATCTCGTGCGGAACCCGCGATCTCGCGTTCTCGCGACGCTCGCGGCCCTCGGCTAGGACGCGCTGAGGCGCTCCAGGCCGCCGACCAGGCCCGCGACCAGGAAGTCGAAGCTCACGTCGACGTCGTCGGGCATGCCGAAGCCACCCTCCAGCTCCAGGACGACGAAGCCGTGGACCGCGGCGCGCACGGCGCGGATGGCATCGATCCGGCGCTCGTCCGGGACGCCCAGCGCGGTGACGGCGTCGCCGATGTGGCCGATCACCCGGACGCTCGCCTCGCGGACGGCGACCGCATCCGGGTCGTGCACCCACGCCGCGCCCTGGACCGCCTGGTAGCGACCGGGCACGCGTCGCGCGAGGTCCCGGATCGCCCGCGCCATGCCAGGGAGCAGCTCGGCGCCCGAGCGCTCGGCGCGGACGGCGGCCAGGGCGCGGCCGAAGTCGTCGATGCAGGCCAGCGCGACCTCGCGGCGCAGCGCCGGCAGGCCCGCGACGTGCTTGTAGAGGCTCGGCACGGCCACTCCCGCCCGCGCCGCGACGGCCGACAGCGTGAGGTCCGCGAAGCCCGTCGGCCCGCCCTCGTCCACCACCGTGAGGGCCAGTGCCACGACGGCCGCGCGGTCGAGCCCCGCTCTAGGCACGGGCGTCCGCACGCACCTGGAACCGACCGGCCGTGTCGCGGGGCACGGCGGCGAGGAACGTGAGCGTGTGCGGGACGACGACCTCGGGCGCCTGGTTCTGGGGGTAGTGGGCGACGCCGGGGACGACGACGACCTCGCCGTCGAGCACGCTGCGCAGCCAGTCCGCCTCGGCCGCGGGGTCGGGGAAGTCCGGGTCGATCGCGCCGACGAAGGCGACGGCCGGCGCCACCACCTCCCCCAGGCGTGCCTCGACCGGGGCGTGCGTGAGCTGCACCGACAGGTGGCGGAAGGAGCGCAGGTGGGCGGGGTCCTTCATCGCGGCCCGCAGGTCCGCGACGTGCTCGTCGAGCCACGGTGCCTTGGTGCCGCGGTTGAGGTAGCCGCGATAGTAGGAGGCCCACACCGCGCCGCCCCACGGGCGGGCGAACAGGGCGCGCATGAGGCCGCGCATCGCGACCCTTGCGACGGCGGGCAGGGCGGGGTCGCGCAGGAACGGGCCGGTGAGCACGAGGCCGGCGACGAGGTCGGGACGCTCGGCGGCGGCCCAGGCGGCGGCCCCCGCGCCCATGGAGTTGCCGACGAGGACCGCGGGACCACCGAGGTGCTCGACGAGCGCGAGCGCGTCCTGCCCGGTCACGACGTCGCCGTGGGTGGAGAACGTGGTGTCGGAGTCGCCGTGGCCGCGCAGGTCCAGGACCGCGACGCGGTGGCCGGCGTCGGCGATCGGTCCGGTGAGCTCGCGCCACGTGCTGCGCAGGTCACCCATGCCCGGGATGAGGACGACGAGGGGGCCACCGGCGGGCCCCTCCACCGTGTAGGCGATCCGTCCCTCGGGGCGCTGCAGGTGCTGGATAATTGTCATAGGAAGAAAGCTAATGCCATTAGCCAACGTGGTCAACCCCTCGGTTCGGCGTCTGTCGGTCTCGCTTGGCAAGATGGGCGGGCACTGTCATCCACTGAAGGAGTTCTCCATGTCCGCAGCGCTGCCCGAGGTCTCGGGTTCCTTCGGCCAGAAGCCGACCTTGACCTTCCCCGACGCGGCTGCGTCCGAGGAGCTCGAGGTCCTCGTCCTGTCCCGCGGCGACGGCGCCCTGGTCGAGGCCGGTGACGACCTCGAGGTGCACTACCTCGGTCAGGCCTGGAACGGCGGCGTGTTCGACAACTCGTACGACCGCGGCTCCTCCATCAGCTTCCCGATCGGTGTCGGCGCCGTGATCGGCGGCTGGGACCAGGGCCTGGTCGGCCAGCAGGTCGGGTCGCGCGTGCTGCTGTCCATCCCGTCCCACCTGGGCTACGGCGACCGTGGCGTGCCGCAGGCCGGGATCAAGGGCGGCGACACGCTGGTCTTCGTGGTCGACATCGTCGGCACCTCGAACTGATCGTCCGGTGACGGCCCCCTCTGCCTCAGGCGGAGGGGGCCGTCGCTATCCTCGGCCCGTGGCGGGCGGCGAGGTGACCATCGGCGAGTTCGCGCGGCGGTCCGGGCTGTCGCTCAAGGCCCTGCGGCTGTACGACGCCCGCGGGTTGCTGCAGCCGGTCCGGGTGGATCCGGGCAGCGGGTACCGGTTCTACGGCCTCGACCAGCTGGAGCGGGCGCACACGATCTCGCTGCTGCGGCGGCTCGAGATGCCGCTCGGCACGATCGCGGGAGTGCTTGCGACGCACGACGGTCAGGCGGCGGCCATCCGGTCGTGGTGGGACGGGCGGCAGCGGGAGCTCACCGAGCGTGGGCCCGAGCTCGACCTGGTGCTCCGCTCGCTCGGCGAGCCGGACGGACCCGCCCGGACCGGCCGGTTCGGGGTGGACGACGTCGTGGTCGAGCGCGCGGGCGCGCGGACGGTGGCCTCGGTCCGGCACCACGTGCTGCAGGAGGACCTGGTGGCGTCGCTCACCTCGGACGTCGTGGAGCTGCGCGCGTTCCTCGACGCCGGTGGCGCCGCGCACGGGCCGGAGTTCTGGGTGCTGTTCCACGGAGCGGTGGGCTTCGACGGCGACGGGCCCATCGAGACCTGCGTGCCGTACGAGGGCGCGATCGCTCCCGCTGGCGCTGTCACCCTGCGGGAGGAGCCCGCGCAGACCCTGGCGTACGTCCCGGTCACCGCTGCCGACTGCCGGTACCCCGAGATCATCGGCGCGTACGTCGCGCTGGAGACCTGGTTCGCGTCGGGAGGGCACACGCACGGGGCCCCCGAGCGCGAGATCTACCCGGTGCCGTGGTCCGACGAGGGCGTCGTCGTCCACGTCGCCCGGCCGGTGGCTTGACCCTGCCCCTGGGGCAGGCCCCAGGCTGGCCGCATGTCTGAGCTCGCCGACTACGCCACCCACAGCCGCTTCTCGTACCCCGGCCCGCACGCGCCCCTGCTCGCCGCCGTGGCCACCGACCCCGGGTCGCTGCACGACGCCGCCTGCTCGGTGGTCATCCACTACCGAGGTGGCGCGGACCAGCTGGTCCCGGGGCAGGACGCGGACATCGACCTGCGTTGGTTGGCCGACCTGCTGCAGGAGTCGCAGCGGCGCTCCGCGGTTCCCCTCGCCGCGTCCCGGGAGCCCGCTCAGCAGCTTGCCGGGTGCTGCCGGGACCACACCCTGGTCGCCGTCGGGGTGCTGCGCGAGCACGGGATCCCCGCGCGCAGCAGGGTCGGCTTCTCCGGGTACTTCCGGCCCGGGTTCCACCACGACCACGTCGTCGGCGAGTACTGGGACGGGTCGCGCTGGGTGCGGTTCGACCCTGAGCTGGACATGGCCGAGAACTGGTTCGGGTTCGACTCCCACGACATGGCGACCGGCCTGGGGGCGCCGTTCGAGACGGCGGCGGAGGTCTGGCTGGCGCACCGTCGTGACGGGCTGGACGCGTCGAGCTACGGCGTCGACCCGTCCCTGCCGTTCCTCTGCGGTCGCGAGTTCGTCCGCGGGTACGTCGTGATGGAGCTCGCGCACCGGCAGCGGGACGAGCTCCTGCTCTGGGACGTGTGGGGCGACACCGTGCCCGAGACGCCGACGCCCGCCGACGAGCTGGACCGGCTGGCCGACGAGGTCGCGGAGCTGCTCGTCGCCGCCGACGCCGGCGATGCGGCTGCGCAGGCCGCCCTGGAGCGCCTGTACGCGAACGAGCCACGCCTGCGGCCGGGAGCACGCGTCACGACGCTGTCGCCCACCGGCCGCGTCGGGGACGCGGACCTGGAGGCGAGAGTCAACCGCTGGCGGTCGTAGACGCGCAACGTCCGAGGAAGTGAGCGTCCTGGCGCTCGGATGCTCGGACGTTGCGGGTCTAGAGGACGTGGCGGTCGAGGAAGGCGTTGCGGAAGACGCCGTCCGGGTCCGTGCGGGCGACGAGCGACCGGAAGTCGTCCCAGCGCGGGTAGAGCCGCGCGAGGTCACGGTGCTCGTCGGCGAAGAGCTTGCCCCAGTGCGGGCGCGCGTCGAACGGGGCCAGCGCGGCCTCGATCGTCGGCAGGAGCGCCTCGACCTCGGGCTGCCGCGGCTGCCACGTGAAGTGCAGCCCG
Organism: uncultured Cellulomonas sp.; assembly: GCF_963527515.1. NCBI lineage: Bacteria > Bacillati > Actinomycetota > Actinomycetes > Micrococcales > Cellulomonadaceae > Cellulomonas > uncultured Cellulomonas sp. The sequence goes on from NZ_CAURTV010000046.1 coordinate 6,802, forward strand.
ACGCGGTCGCCGCCCTGCGCCGTGGACAGCCACAGGTCGTCGCCGGCGATGGTCCGCACCTCGGTGACCTGCAGCAGCGGCGCGATGCGGTCGCTCAGCGCGCGCATGGCCTCCAGGGCCGCGACGGCGTGCACGCGCGGGACCAGGAACTCGGACTGGAGCTCGTCACCGTTGCTCGGCGTGAAGTTCATCCGGAAGTGCGGCAGGCGGTCGTGCCAGGGGCCTGGCTCGCCCAGCTGCGCGGTGCAGTTGACCGGGTCGATGCCCGGTAGCGGGTGGCGGGGACCGTCGGCCGGGGTCGCGCCGAACAGCTCGTCGCGGAGCGCGTAGCCGGCCGTCACCCGCGTCTTGCGCCAGACCTGCGCGACGGTGTCCCCGGTCCAGTCCGTGAAGAGGCTGACCGAGTCGGCGCTGCCGGTGATCTCGTCCAGGTGCTCGAGTGCGGCTGCCCAGGGCAGGTCGAGGTGCACCTCCTGCGCGACGTCGTAGGTGGGCTCGATGTCGAGCGTCACGCGGGTGGCGACGCCGAGGGCACCGAGGGCGACGACCGAGCCGGCGAAGTCGTCGTCGCCGCGGCGCACGGTCCGCAGGGTGCCGGCCGGGCCGACGAGCTCCAGCGCGGCCACCGAGGCGGCGAGGTTCCGGCTCCGGTCGCCCGAGCCGTGCGTGGCCGTGGCCACCGCCCCGGCCACCGAGATGTGCGGCAGCGATGCGAGGTTGTGCACCGCCCAGCCCGCCGGGTGCAGGTGCTGCGCGAGGGTGCCGTAGCGGGTGCCGCCCGTGACCGTGACCGTCCGGGCGTCCGTGTCGATCTCCGGCGCCGCCTCCAGGCCGTCGAGGGCCACCAGCACGGCGGGTCCGTCGGCGATGTCGTTGAAGCAGTGCCGGGTGCCCAGCGCTCGGATCCGGCTCGCTCCCGCGACCAGCTCCTGCAGCTCCTCGACCGTGCCGGGGTGGTGCACGACCTCCGCGCGATAGGTGTAGTTGCCGGCCCAGTTCGTCAGCGTCACGGTGCCAACCTACGACCCACCGGTGACGAAGACGTCGAACAGGCTCGGGTCGTGGGCGTGCACCAGCACCAGGAACACCACCAGGTCGAACAGCAGGTGCACGGCCACGACGTACGTCAGCGACGTGGTCCGGCGGAAGATCCAGCCCTGGATCAGGGCGAACGGCACCGTCAGCAGCGGACCCCACTCGCGGTAGCCCAGCTCCCACAGGAACGACACGAACACCGTCGCCTGCAGGAGGTTGGCCAGCCAGAACGGGAAGTGCGGCCGCAGCAGGGCCAGCACCACGCAGATGAAGAACAGCTCGTCCCAGATGCCCACCGCGTTGACCCCGAGGAACAGCCGCGCGACGTCCCCCGTGCCGTCGAGGTCCGGCCAGTTGCGCCACACCCCGGAGCCCAGGAAGTACGCCGGCAGGATCAGGTACGCCGCGATCGCCACCGCCACCAGGTACAGCGCCTGCCAGCGGTCCCAGCGGCGGCCCGTGCGGACGGGGAAGTGGATCTTGTCGTCGTGGAACACCCGGCTGGAGATCAGGGTCGGGACGATCACCGCCAGCCCGAGCGCGAGCGTGAACCGCAGCATGCCGGCGTTCGACAGGTCGGCCTTCAGCGAGATCGTGCTGATGATCGCCTGACCGAGCGCGATGAGCGTCAGGTCCCGCCCCAGCCGCCGGTCCACGACCAGGCCCAGCGCGACGCCGAGCGCCAGCGGGACGTAGCCGAGCGGGCGCACGTGCACCGCGAACAGCAGGACCGCCGCGCCGCAGACGAGGGCGGCGGCGAGGACACGGCCCACGGCCTGCACGGTCGGCCGGTCCTGGCTGACCGCGGGGACGTCGGCGTCGATGCCGTCGGCCACGTCGCTGGTGTGCGGCGGAGGGTTCGGTGTCACCGGTGCAGTCTGTCTGCTGGTCGGCCCCTGGGCGAGACTTGCGCCATGGACCTCCCTCGCGTCGCGATCACGTACTGCACGCAGTGCCGCTGGCTCCTGCGGGCCGCCTGGTACCAGCAGGAGCTGCTGACCACGTTCCACCGCGAGCTCGGGGAGGTGGCGCTGCGGCCGTCGACCGGGGGTGTGTTCCGGGTCGAGGTGGACGGCGTGCTGCTCTGGGACCGGGGTGAGCAGGGCGGCTTCCCCGAGCTGCCGGCGCTCAAGCGGCTCGTGCGTGACCTCGTGGCGCCGGACAAGCCGCTCGGGCACTCGGACAGCGTCGCGGAGGGCTGAGCAGCGGGCCGAGATGGACGTCTGTGCAGGTGGACCGCGGTCCAGCGCCGGATGGACATTTGTGGACGAGTCGGGTCGGGCGTCGATACGTTCGCGGCGGACCGGCAGGGGAGAGCGACCCGGTCGGTCCGCCAAGAACGACGCCGCGGGCGGCCGGCTGGGATCACGGGGGACTCCTGCCGGCCCCATGGCGGGCGGGTGACCGACGACGGGGGCGCGTCGGTCACCCGCCCGTGCATCAGGCGCCGGTCGGGCGGGGGCAGGAGACCCCGGTGCCGCCGAGGCCGCAGTACCCGTTCGGGTTCTTGTCGAGGTACTGCTGGTGGTAGCCCTCGGCGTAGTAGAACGGCCCGGCGTCCTGCGCGGGACGGATCTCCGTGGTGATCTCGCCGAACCCGGACCGGGTCAGTCGCGGCTGGTACTCGTCGCGCGTGGTGCGCGCGGCGAGCTCCTGCTCGGGCGTCGTGGTGTAGACCGCCGAGCGGTACTGCGTACCGACGTCGTTGCCCTGCCGGAAGCCCTGCGTCGGGTCGTGCGACTCCCAGAAGGTGCGGAGCAGCTCCTCGGCGGACACGACCGACGGGTCGTACGCCACCATCACCATCTCGGTGTGCCCGGTCAGGGCGGTGCAGGTCTCCTCGTAGGACGGGAAGGGCGTGAACCCGCCCTGGTAGCCGACCGCCGTCGTCACGACGCCGGGGATCGTCCAGAAGGTGCGCTCGGCACCCCAGAAACAGCCCATCGCCACGTACAGGACCTCGGTGCCCTCGGGCCACGGGCCCTGCAGCGGTGTGCCCAGCACGGTGTGGGTGGTGGGGATCGGGTAGGCGTAGCGGTCGCGTCCGGGCAGGGCCTTCTCGGGGGCCACCATCGTGGTCTTGAGGGCGGAACCAAACAGCCAGTTCATGGTCGTGATCCTCTCCGGGAGCCCGGTTGGTCACCTGGGTCCTCCCGGGATCTGCAACGGTACGCAGCCGGTCCGTGTTCCCGCCGATGTGGGAATTCCTTGACCGAACCCATACCTGACCGAGACCGCACCATCTCATGACCCGCAGCGCACCAGAGGGCGGTTGCGTCGCGAGCGCCTAGCCTGGACCCGTGACGAACCACGCGCGCCCCCACGACGACGACTGGGCCTCCGCGGGCTTCTCGACCCGCGCCATCCACGCAGGTCAGGACCCGGACCCCACCACCGGGGCGGTCGTCCCGCCCATCTACGCCACCTCCACCTACAAGCAGGACGGCGTCGGAGGGCTGCGCGGCGGGTACGAGTACTCGCGGTCCGCCAACCCGACGCGTACCGCGCTGGAGTCCGCGCTCGCGGCGGCCGAGGGAGGCGCGGCCGGCTTCGCGTTCTCGTCCGGCCTGGCCGCCGAGGACACGCTGCTGCGCGCGACCCTGCGACCGGGTGACCACGTCGTCGTGCCGAACGACGCCTACGGCGGCACGTACCGCCTGATCGCGCGCGTGTTCGGCCCGTGGGGGATCGAGCACACCCCGGTGGACCTGTCCGACCCGGACGCGGTGGTCGCGGCGATCCAGCCGGGCCGCACCAAGGTCGTCTGGGTCGAGACGCCGACCAACCCGCTGCTGGGCATCGCCGACATCGCCGTCCTGGCCGCGCACGCGCGTGCGGCGGGGGCGCTGCTGGTGGTCGACAACACCTTCGCGACGCCCTACCTGCAGCAGCCGCTCGCGCTGGGCGCGGACGTCGTCGTGCACTCGACCACCAAGTACGTCGGGGGGCACTCGGACGTCGTCGGGGGAGCGCTCGTGGTCGGCGACGGCGCGCAGCTGCCCGTGGGCCTGGACGGACCGACCGGCACGACCAACCTCGCCGACGCGGTGCGGTTCCACCAGAACGCGTCGGGCGCGGTGGCCGGACCGTTCGACGCGTGGCTGACGCTGCGCGGACTGAAGACGCTCGCGGTCCGGATGGACCGGCACGAGAGCAACGCCCGCGCGATCGCCGACTTCCTGGTGGCGCACGACGCGGTGACGTCGGTGATCTACCCCGGCCTGGAGAGCCACCCCGGGCACGAGGTGGCGGCGCGGCAGATGAGCGGCTTCGGCGGGATGATCTCGTTCCGCACGGGCAGCGAGGCCTCCGCGCTGGCGGTGTGCGCCGCGACGCACGTGTTCACGCTCGCCGAGTCGCTGGGCGGCGTCGAGTCGCTGATCGAGCACCCGCACAAGATGACGCACGGCTCCGTGGCCGGCACGGTCCTCGAGGTGCCCGACGACCTGGTGCGCCTGTCGGTCGGCATCGAGGACGTCGCCGACCTCGTGGCCGACCTCGACGCGGCCCTGGCCGCCGGACGTCAGGCGTGAGCGCCCCGACGGGCACGCGCGTGCTGCCGGAGGGACCGCAGCGGGGCGGTCCCCCCGTCCCGCCGTCCGTGCAGAACGCCGCCGCCTGGTCCTGGCGGCTGCTGCTCATCGGGGCCGGGCTGGCGGTCCTGCTCTGGCTGCTGAGCCAGCTCAAGGTGGTCGTCGTCCCGATCGCCGTGGCCCTGCTGCTCACGGTGCTGCTCACGCCGTTCGTCCGCTGGCTCCAGCGGGTGCCGCGCCTGCCCAGGGGTGCCGCCGTCCTGGTGGCGGTCTTCGGGCTGCTCGCGCTCGTCGGCGGCCTGCTGACGCTGGCGGGGCGGTCGATCGTCAAGGGCTTCGGCGAGCTCTGGGACCAGGCCGCGCAGGGCATCGACCGGCTCACCACGTGGCTGGCCGAGGGGCCGCTGCAGCTCTCGTCCGCCGACATCGCCGAGTGGACCGACCGGATCCAGGGGTCGCTCAGCGGCGGCAGCTCCGAGCTCGTCACCGGTGCGCTGCACGCCACCACGACGGTCGGGCACGTGGCCGCGGGCTCGCTGATCGCCCTCTTCTGCACCTTCTTCTTCCTGCTCGACGGTCGCACCATCTGGGCGTGGGTGGTCGGGCTGCTGCCGCGCGGCTCCCGCGAGCACGTCCACCAGGCCGGTCGGCGGGGGCTGGTCACGCTCGGCGCCTACACCCGGACGCAGATCCTGGTCGCGGGCGTCGACGCCGTGGGCATCGGGCTCGGCGCGCTGATCCTGCAGGTCCCGCTGGCCCTGCCGCTGGCGGTGCTGGTCTTCCTCGGGTCGTTCATCCCGATCGTCGGTGCGGTGGTGACCGGCTCGGTCGCGATCCTCGTGGCGCTGGTGTCCAACGGCCCGGCGTCCGCGATCTGGATGCTGGTCGTCGTCATCGCCGTGCAGCAGATCGAGGGCCACGTCCTGCAGCCCTTCCTCATGGGGCACGCCGTCTCGCTGCACCCCGTGGCGGTGCTGCTGTCGGTCGCCGCCGGGTCGTTCGTCGCGGGGATCGTGGGCGCGCTGTTCGCGGTGCCGATCGCGGCGACCCTGAACACCGTGCTGCTGTACCTGCACGGGCACGACAAGTTCCCGCAGCTGGGCATCAGCGACCACGTGCCCGTCCGCGGCCGAGGGCATCCCGTGCTCGACCGCTCCATCGCGCAGGTGGCAGAGGCGACGTCGGAGCGGGTCGCGACGCAGGCCGAGCTCAGCGAGCGCGCCGAGCAGGAGCCGCCCGTACCGACGGCGGGCACGGAGGCGAAGGACGCGGGAGAGCCCGGCGGCCCGACGCCTGACCCGCGGTGACCGGCCTCGCGGACGTCCGCGCGGCCGCCGCGCTGCTGGAGGGTGTGGCGGACCTGACCCCGGTGCAGCTCAGCCGCGCTCTCTCGCAGGTGTGCGGCGCCGAGGTCTGGCTCAAGTGCGAGAACCTCCAGCGCGCCGGCTCCTTCAAGCTGCGCGGCGCCTACGTGCGGATGGCCCGGCTCTCGGCGGAGGAGCAGGCGCGCGGGGTGGTCGCCGCGAGCGCCGGCAACCACGCGCAGGGCGTCGCGCTCGCGGCCCGGATGCTCGGTCTGACCGCGGTCGTCTTCATGCCGGCCGATGCCGCGCTGCCCAAGATCGCGGCCACCCGGGACTACGGCGCACGCGTGGAGCTGGTCGGGGCCAGCGTCGACGAGGCCCTGGAGCACGCGCGCGCGTACGCCGACCGCACGGGCGCCGTGCTCATCCACCCGTTCGACCACGAGGACGTCGTCGCGGGGCAGGGCACCATCGCGCTCGAGATCGTCGAGCAGGTGCCTGACGTGCGGACGGTGATCGTGCCCGTCGGCGGTGGTGGGCTGGCCGCCGGCGTCGTCGCGGCGCTGGCCGAGCTGCGGCCGGACGTCCGGGTGATCGGCGTGCAGGCCGCTCGGGCGGCCGCGTACCCGGCGTCGCTGGCCGCGGGGCACCCGGTCCGGGCGCCGGAGCTGCGGACCATGGCCGACGGCATCGCGGTCGGGACGCCCGGCACCGTGCCGTTCGAGATCCTCTCCTCGCACGGGGTCGAGGTGCAGTGCGTCTCCGAGGAGGACCTGTCCCGCGCCCTGCTGCTGCTGGCGGAGCGCGCCAAGATGCTGGTCGAGCCGTCGGGTGCGGCCGCCGCGGCCGCGCTGATGGCCGGCGTCGGCCCGCTCGAGGGGCCGGTCGTGGCGATCCTGTCGGGCGGGAACATCGACCCGCTCGTGCTCATGCGGGTGGTCCGGCACGGGCTCGCGTCGGCGGGACGGTTCCTGCAGCTGCAGGTCCGGATCGACGACACCCCGGGCGCGCTCGCGGACCTGCTGCGGGCGTTGGCGGACACGGGCGGGAACGTCATGCACGTCTCGCACGCGCGCACCGTCGGGGACCTGCAGCTGGACGAGGTGGCCATCGTGGTGCAGGTGGAGACCAAGGGACCGGACCACTGCGAGTTCGTCCTGGCGCACCTGCGCGAGGCCGGCTACCGGCTGACGGACGGCTGAGACGCCGACGAGGCGCCACCCCGGTGGGGCGGCGCCTCGTCGATGGCGCGCGGGTCAGCCCGCGAAGGGCTTCGCGTCCGTGATCTCGACCGTGATCTCGCGGCCGTTTGGGGCGGTGTACGAGGTCGAGTCGCCCACCTTCGTGCCGAGGATCGCCGCGCCGAGCGGGGACGTCGGGGAGAAGACCTCGATGTCCGACGTGCCGGCGATCTCCCGCGAGCCGAGCAGGAAGACCATCTCGTCGCCTCCGACGAGGGCGGTCACGACCATGCCGGGCTCGACGATCCCGTCGTCGGGCGGCGTCCCGATCTGGACGTTGCGCAGCTTCTCCTTGAGCTCGCGGATGCGGGCGGCCTGCTTGGCCTGCTCCTCGCGAGCCGCGTGGTAGCCGCCGTTCTCCTTGAGGTCACCTTCGTCGCGTGCGGCTGCGATGCGCTCGATGACCTCGGCGCTGCCCGCGCCCTCGAGGTGGGCGAGCTCGGCCGTGAGGCGGTCGTAGGCCTCCTGGGTCAACCATGTGGCCGCAGTCGTATCGGTCACGATCGCTCCTTTCCTGACGTGTGTGCCGGACGTGCCCGTGCTGCGCTGCCAGTCGGCCGCGCTCGGCAGTCCGCTCGGCCGGGCGTCTCCGAGGACACGTCCGGAAATCGGGGTACTGAGGGGGTGCTCAGGGGTGCTGCGCCGTTCCCTCTCGGTCGCGTCGACCAGTCGTGTCGACCCGTGATGGCGACGGACCGGGGCGGCGTCGAAACGACAAGGATAGCAACTGGGCGGGCGACCAGACGCAGGATCCACCCGCGAGGGACGCGTGGCGAGCCGCGACGCTAGGGCGCGTCGACCAGCTCGCAGCCGTCCACGGTGCCGCTCACGGCCAGCTCGGTGGTCTGCACCGTGACCGTCACGCGCCGGTCCGCCGCGTCGGCGGGACCCACCTCGACCGTGCGCACCCCGACCTCGGCGTAGGACTGCGACAGTGCCGTGACCGTGCAGCGCACGGTCGACTCCTTCGGCTTGGTCACCTCGAACGTCACGTCGACCGAGCGCGACCCGTCGACGCGGAAGCCGACGTCCGTGAAGGACACCGGCCGGCCCGCCTGGGTGAGGCCGATCCAGACGGCCAGCGCGAGGCCGAGCACCGCGACGACGACGAGTGCGACCCGGCCGCGACGAGCGGAGGCGGCCGTGCGCTCGGGACCGTAGCGCCCGGCGGGCGGTCGGGTGGGCGACTCGGTCACGGGACTCCTCGAGCTCTCACGCATCTGCGCGAGGTGGGCGGCGGTACGGCGTGGGTGGTGGCGCGACGCGGGCGCCACGTGCGCGATCATTGTCTCTCGTCCCGCCACCCGCCCGTGCCGAGCGGACCGCGACCCCGCGGTCCCGGCGGGCCATCGGCGGGCGACCGACGGGAGGCCCGACGTGACCGGAGAGCGGCTGCGCCTGATGGCGGTGCACGCCCACCCCGACGACGAGTCGAGCAAGGGCGCGGCGACCACGGCGAGGTACGCGGCCGAGGGCGTCGACGTGCTCGTCGTCTCGTGCACCGGCGGGGAGCGCGGCGACGTGCTCAACCCCCAGCACCCCCCGGTCGAGGGCGGGCTGGACGGCATGCGCGAGTACCGCAGGCACGAGATGGCGGCAGCGGCCGAGGCGCTCGGCGTGCAGCACCGCTGGCTCGGCTTCGTCGACTCCGGGCTGCCCGAGGGTGACCCCCTGCCGCCGCTCCCGGAAGGCTGCTTCGCGCTCGTCCCGCTCAAGGTGGCGTCGGCGCCGCTGGTCGAGCTGGTCCGCGAGTTCCGGCCGCACGTGATCACCACGTACGACCCGTCGGGCGGCTACCCGCACCCCGACCACGTCATGTGCCACCGCGTGTCCGTGGAGGCGTTCGAGGCCGCTGGCGACCCGGAGCGCTACCGGGGTCTGGGCGAGCCGTGGGCACCGTCCAAGCTGTACTACAACCACGGCTTCTCGCTGGCCCGGATGCGGGCGGTCCACGACGCGATCGTCGCGGCCGGCCGCGAGTCCCCGTTCGGTGACTGGCTCGACTCCCGGCAGGCCCGCGAGGTGCCCGAGCGCGAGGTGACGACGCACATCGAGTGCTCCGCGTACTTCCCGCAGCGCGATGACGCCCTGCGCGCCCACGCCACGCAGATCGACCCGGACGGCTTCTTCTTCGCGGTCCCGCGGGAGCTCGAGGTCGCGCAGTGGCCCACCGAGGAGTACGAGCTGGCCGTCGCGCGCGTGCCGGTGCACCTGCCCGAGGACGACCTGTTCGCCGGGCTGCGCCCGTGATCCCCGCCCTGCTCGCGGCCACCCCGAGCCCCAGCCCGTCCCCGTCGGACGTGTCCATCGACGGCACGCCGCTGGGCTCGCCCGGCTTCCTCGGCTTCGTGTTCACGTTCGCGCTCGCGATCGCGGTCGTGTTCCTGTTCCTCTCGCTGACCAAGCAGCTGCGCGTGGTGGACCGCCGCGCCAAGGCGCTGGGGCTCGACGACGACTCCCCGACCGACCCGGGCCTCGTCGACACCGGCGCGGCCGGGCCCGACCTCGAGGTGGGCCCCGTGCCCGACGGCGACCGGCCTGACGGCGATCGCCCCGGCGGTACCCGGCCGTGACCGACGCCCCGGCGCCCCCGCAGCGCCCGTCGGTGCGGGTCACCGTGGCGCAGCTGCAGGTCAGCGACGACCACACGGCCAACCGGCAGGTGGTCGAGGACGCGTTCCGCACCGCGGCCCGCACGCGTGCGGACCTGCTGGTGGTGCCGGAGTACGCCTCGGGGTTCGACCCGCGCGGGGTCGGTGCCGAGCACGCGGAGCCGCTGGACGGCCCGTTCGTCACGATGCTCCGCGCGCGGGCCCGGAGCACGGGCGTCGCGGTCCTGGCCGGGACGACGCTGCCCGGGGACGACGCCGACGGTCGCGCGGTGAACGCGGTCGTGGCGGTCGACGGCGCCGGCGCGCTGGTGGGCGTCTACCGCAAGGTGCACCTCTACGACGCGTTCGGCCAGCGCGAGTCCGACCGCCTGGTCCCCGGCCCCGCCGACGCCGCGCCGCTCGTGCTCGAGGTGGGCGGCCTGACGTTCGGGGTGCTGACCTGCTACGACCTGCGGTTCCCGGAGTCGGCCCGCCGGCTGGTCGACGCCGGCGCGCACGTGCTCGTGGTCCCCGCCGCGTGGGCCGCCGGGGAGCTCAAGGCCATGCACTGGCGGACGCTGGCGATCGCGCGCGCGATCGAGAACACCGCCGCGGTGGTGGCGGTCGGGCAGGCCGGCCGGGGGGTCGTCGGGCGCTCGCTCGTCGTGGCGCCGGACGGCGTCGTCGGGCTGGAGCTCGACGACCAGCCGCAGGTACGGACGGTGGACCTGGACGGCGCGGCGCTGCTGCGGGTCCGGGAGCAGAACCCGTCGCTGGCCAACCGCCGGTACGGGGTCGTGCCGCTGCGCTGAGCGCTCAGGCGGAGCCGTAGGAGGCGATCGACACGGCGACGTAGTGGCTGCCGTACCCGATCACCGTCAGCGCGTGGAAGATCTCGTGGAACCCGAACCAGCGGGGGCTCGGGTTGGGCCGCTTGGTGCCGTAGACGATCGCGCCGACCGTGTAGGCGAGGCCTCCGCCGGCGATGAGCAGCAGGATCGCCAGCCCGCCGGAGCGGTAGAACGACGGGAAGAACCACACGGCCACCCAGCCGAGCGCCACGTAGACCGGCACGTAGACCCAGCGCGGCGCACCCAGCCAGAAGATGCGCGCCAGCGTCCCGATCAGCGCGCCCGTCCACACGACGACCAGCAGCGTGCGGGCGGTGCTCCCGGGCAGCAGCAGGAGGGCGAGCGGGGTGTACGTGCCCGCGATGATGAGGAAGATGTTGGTGTGGTCCAGCCGGCGCAGCACGGCGGAGGTCGTCGGGGACCAGCGGCCGCGGTGGTAGACCGCGCTGGTACCGAACAGCATGACCGCGGTGATCCCGAAGACCGCCGTGGACCACTTCGCCGTCGGCGTCGGGGAGAGCACGACGAGCACGATCGACGCGACGATCACGAACGGCGTGACGCCCGCGTGGATCCAGCCCCGCAGGTGCGGCTTGACGGCGTCGGCCACCCGCTCGACCAGGCCGGTCTCCTCGTGCGTGCCGGGCTCGCCCGAGGTGGGCACGGAGGACGAGCTCATGGAGCGGATCTCTTTTCGTCTGCGGAACCTACGACACCGTAGGTTACGCCAGCGTAACCAGGAGTGTCGACCGCTCCCCGGGGTGCGGGGAGCGCCCTGTGAACGTACCGCGCGCGGTCCGCGAGCGACCGGTGACGATGGTCCCGCGACCGCCCGGACCGCATCCGCGGGCACCGCCCGGCGAGTACGGTGAGCGGGTCCCGTCGCCCGACCCGAGGAGTGCGCGTGCGTCTGCCCAACCCGCTCTACGGGCTGTACGAACGCCAGCTGGCGGCGTCGCTCCCGAAGGACGGCCTCCCGCGCCACGTCGGGGTGATCCTCGACGGCAACCGGCGCTGGGCGCGCAGCGTGGGGGAGTCCACGCGGCACGGGCACCAGGCGGGCGCGGACAAGATCGCGGACCTGCTGCAGTGGAGCGAGGACGTCGGGGTCGAGGTGGTGACCCTGTGGATGCTGTCCACCGACAACCTCGCCCGCGGCGCCGACGAGCTCGAGCAGCTGCTCGCGATCATCGAGGACGCGGTCGGCACGCTCGCCGCCACGGGACGCTGGCGCATCCAGGCCGTCGGGGCGCTGGACCTGCTCCCGGACCACACGGTCAAGGCGCTCGTCTCGGCCCAGGACGCCACCGCCGGCGTCGTCGGGCTGCACGTCAACATCGCCGTCGGGTACGGCGGCCGCCGCGAGATCGCCGACGCCGTCAAGTCGTTCCTGCGCGAGCACGCCGACGCGGGGTCGAGCCTCGACGAGCTGGCGGAGGCGTTCGACGTCGAGCACATCGCCGAGCACCTGTACACCAAGGGGCAGCCGGACCCCGAGCTGGTCATCCGGACCTCGGGGGAGCAGCGCCTCGGCGGGTTCCTGCTCTGGCAGAGCGCGCACTCGGAGTTTTATTTCTGCGAGGCGTACTGGCCGGACTTCCGGCGGGTCGACTTCCTGCGGGCCGTCCGCGCGTACGCCGCCCGAGAGCGCCGGGGCGGGCGCTGACGGTTCACCCGGTGGCCATGTGAACGTCATGTGACACGCGCGCGTGTCGCGCTGGACGCCCCACGTGCCGGGCCTAGGTTCCCAGGTAGAGGACAGCGACCGTTGTCCCCGGGAGGCCAGCCCATGGAGCATCCGCTCCGGGAGGAGGGTCGGAACCGGCCCTTCGTTCCCGGAGGGGCCGACCGCCCCCGTCCCGTCGCCGTCCGTCGGTGCGTGGTCCTGCTCTGGCAGGACGCCGGCGTCCGGTGCCCGTCGCGGCGCACGTAGCGCCGGAGGGAGCCTGCCGTGGTCAGCAAGGCGCAGCACGACCCCCAGCTGGACGTGGCCGAAGGCCGCAAGACCCACGTGCTCGACACCTCGGTGCTCCTCTCGGACCCGCGGGCGATCCTGCGGTTCGCGGAGCACGACGTGGTCCTCCCCGTCGTCGTCATCACGGAGCTCGAGGCCAAGCGCAACCACGCGGAGCTCGGCTACTTCGCGCGCGCCGCCCTGCGCATGCTCGACGACCTGCGCATCGAGCACGGCCGCCTGGACACCCCCATCCCGCTGAACGACGACGGCGGCACCCTGCGGGTCGAGCTGAACCACTCCGACGTCACGATCCTGCCGGCGGGCTTCCGCCTGGGCGACGACGACACCCGGATCCTCGCCGTCGCGGCCAACCTCGCGGCCGAGGGACGCGACGTGGTCGTCGTCTCCAAGGACCTGCCCATGCGGGTCAAGGCCTCCGCCCTCGGGTTGTGCGCCGAGGAGTACCGGGCCGAGCTGGCCGTGGACTCCGGCTGGACCGGGATGGACGCGCTCGACCTGGCGGAGCAGCAGATGGCGGCGCTCTGGGAGCACGAGACGATCGCGCTGGCGGACGTCGCGACCGGGTTCGAGGGCGGCAACCAGAGCCCCAACGACATGCTCTGCCACACGGGCGTGGTGCTGCACAGCCCGCGCGGCTCGGCGCTCGGTCGGGTGACCGCGGACAAGCACGTGCAGCTGGTGCGCGGCGACCAGGACGTGTTCGGCCTGCACGGGCGCAGCGCGGAGCAGCGGATCGCGATCGACCTGCTGCTCGACGAGGAGATCGGCATCGTCTCCCTCGGCGGGCGGGCGGGGACCGGCAAGTCGGCGCTGGCCCTCTGCGCCGGGCTGGAGGCCGTGCTCGAGCGCCGGCAGCACCGCAAGGTCATGGTGTTCCGGCCGCTGTACGCGGTGGGCGGCCAGGACCTGGGCTACCTGCCCGGCAGCGCCGACGAGAAGATGAACCCCTGGGCGCAGGCCGTCTTCGACACCCTCGGCGCGCTGGTGTCCAAGGAGGTCGTCGAGGAGATCATGGACCGCGACATCCTCGAGGTCCTGCCGCTCACCCACATCCGCGGGCGCTCGCTGCACGACGCGTTCGTGATCGTCGACGAGGCCCAGTCGCTCGAGCGCAACGTGCTGCTGACGGTGCTCTCCCGCATCGGGCAGAGCTCGCGCGTCGTGATGACGCACGACGTGGCCCAGCGCGACAACCTGCGGGTCGGCCGGCACGACGGGGTGGCCGCGGTGATCGAGGCGCTCAAGGGGCACCCGCTGTTCGCGCACATCACGCTCACCCGCTCGGAGCGCTCGCCCGTCGCGGCGCTCGTCACCGAGCTGCTCGAGGGCATCGAGGTCTGACCGGCCGGACGCCCGGGCTCCGCGCAGGCGGGGCCTGGGCGGTCAGCCGTGCCTGTGCGCCCCGTCGAGCTCCCGGACCAGGGCGCCGAGCCCGACGCGGAGCGCGTGCCGCTCCTCCCCGGTCAGGCGTGCGAGCAGCCGGCCGTGGTGCTCCCGCAGCTCCGAGCCCACACGGTCCGCGACGTCGCGCCCCTCCTCAGTGAGCTCCAGGCGGTAGAGGCGCCGGTTGTCGGGGTGGCGCTCGCGGCGCAGCCAGCCGCGGCCCTCCATGCCGGCGGCGAGCCGGCTGACCGTGCTCTTCTCCAGCCCGAGGCGCTCGGCGAGCTCCTGCTGGGACAGGGAGCCGGCCGACGCCAGCTCTCCGAGCGCGAACGTCTCCGACATCGACAGCCGCACGCCGGCGTGCTCGTGGGACGACTGGACCGCTTCCAGGAAGCCGCTGCTGCGCGCGAGCTGCTGGAAGAACCGGCCGAGGTCGTCGTCGGGAAAGGTTGTGTTGTACAACTGTTGCGCCTACTGTCCTCATGAGAGTTGTGATGCACAACTGTAGAGGAGAACGTTCATGACCGACACGGAGCACCACCAGCGCGGGCGCGGCCGCCTGCACGGCCGCCTGACCCCGCACGGCCACGGGATGGGGCCGATGAACGACCCGGGCCGGTACGAGCGCGTCTCCGGTCGCCTGGCGGCGGGCCGGCTCTACCGTCGGGTCGCCCGGGACGTCACTGCCCTGCGGCTCTCGGACGGAGCGCGCGTGCTCGACGTCGGCACCGGACCCGGGACGATGCCGCGTCGCATCGCCGCGTCCGCTCCCGGGCTCCTGATCGACGCGATCGACGTCTCGCCCGAGATGATCGCCTGGGCACAGCAGAAGGCGACCCCCGGCGTCACCTTCGCGGTGGCCGACGTCGCGGCGCTGCCCTGGCCCGACGCCACCTTCGACGTCGTCGTGTCCACCCTCAGCCAGCACCACTGGGCCGACGTGGACGCCGGCCTGCGGGAGGTCCGACGGGTGGTGCGACCCGGCGGCCAGGCGTGGGTCTACGACATGCGGTGGGTGCTCCCGCAGGAGGAGATCGTGGCCGCGTCGCTCGGGACGGGCACGTCCGTCGTGCGCGAGCGGCGGCTCGCCCGCACGTCGTGGCTCAACCCCGTCGGTCGCCTCGTGCTGCGTCCTGTCTGAACGCCGGGCGTCAGCCCTCCACCAGCCGCCCGTCGGCGATGTGCAGCACGCGGTCGGCCAGCGAGACCATGAGCGGGTCGTGCGTGGACACGATCGCCGTCATCCCCTCGGCCTCGACCACCGCGCGGATGAGGGCCATCACCGCGGTGCCGGTCTCGGTGTCCAGCTGACCGGTGGGCTCGTCGGCCACCAGCAGGCGCGGGGAGTTGGCCAGCGACCGGGCGATCGCCACCCGCTGCTGCTGGCCGCCGGACAGCTCCCCGGGCCGCTGCAGGGCGTGCGGTCCCAGGCCCACCAGGTCGAGCAGCAGTTGCACCCGCGCCTCACGGTCCTTGGTGGGCAGCTTGCGCAGCCGCAGCGGCACTCCGACGTTCTCCGCGGCGGACAGGACCGGCACGAGCCCGAAGGTCTGGAACACGAACGAGACGACGTCGCGCCGCAGCTCGACCAGACCACGCTCGTCGAGCGACGACACCTCGCGCCCGTCGACGACCGCGCGGCCCTCGTCGGGCCGGTCCAGACCGCCGACGACGTTGAGCAGGGTCGTCTTGCCGGAGCCCGAGCGGCCGACGAGGGCGACCAGCTCGCCGGGCGCGATGGTGAACGAGACGTCGCGCAGGGCGTGGACGGCCGCGGAGCCCGAGCCGTACGTGCGGCTGACGTGCTCGACCCGGACGACGGGCTCGGTGCTGGGCACGGTCATGCGCCGGCCTCCTCGTCGGTGCGGGCGGAGTGCCGTCCCGGCGGCCGCGGTGCGGTGTGCGGAACCGGCCGGTCCGGCCAGAGCGAGACGTGCGACTCCTCGAGCGCCAGCCGCACCCGGCCCACCAGGTTCAGGGCCTCCCGGTACTCGCGGGGCAGCTGCACCCGGCCCGCCCGGTCGAGCACCGCGAGCTCCTCGCTGACCACGTGCTCGGTCCCGTCCTCACGCGTGTGCGTGCGCCGCACGGTCTCCGAGCTGGTGCGCCCGTCGCGGATGGCCACAGTGCGCTGCACGTGCTCGCTGACCCCCGGGTCGTGCGTGACGACGACCACCGTGGTGCCCAGCTCGCGGTTGACGGTCCGCAGCCCCTCCAGCACGTCGTGCGAGGTGGCGGAGTCGAGCTCCCCGGTGGGCTCGTCGGCGAAGAGCACCCGTGGGGAGTTGGACAGGGCGACCGCGATGGCGACCCGCTGCTGCTCGCCGCCGGACATCTGGCCCGGTCGGCGGTCGGCGCAGTAGCCCACCCCGAGGACGTCGAGCAGCTCGGTGGCCCGGCGGTCGCGCTCCTTGCGGCGGACCCCGGCCAGCGCCATGGGGAACGCCACGTTCTCGGTGGCGCTCAGGTACGGCACCACGTTGCGGGCGGTCTGCTGCCAGACGAACCCGACCATGGAGCGCCGGTACGCCACCCGCTGGGCGCTCGTCATGGCCATGAGGTCCCACGGGCCGACGCGCACCTTGCCCGCCGTCGGGACGTCGAGGCCCGAGAGCACGGACAGCAGGGTCGACTTGCCCGAGCCGGAGGCCCCGACGATCGCGACCAGCTCGCCGTCCTCGACCAGCAGGTCCAGGCCCTGCAGGGCCTGCACCTCGACGCCCTCGGACTGGTAGATGCGCACGAGGGAGTCGCACACGATCAGCGCGTGCTCGCCGAACGCCCCCGGGCGCTGTCGGGCGCGCTCCTCGAGAGCGCCGAGGGTGGGCTCGTCCTGCATGACCGTCATCGGTGCCTCCGTCGCGTCGTGCCGTTCATCGTTCGCCCACCCGCAGCACCTCGCCGAGCCTGTCCCGCCGCCGGACGGCCGACTCGACCGCCACGGCGACCGCCAGGGCGACCAGCACCACGGCGGCCGCACCGACGATCGGGACCCAGGTGACCTGCAACGACGTCGCGTCCGGATGGCCGGTGAGCAGGTCGAGCCCGAGCGCGCCCGTGAGCACCCACGGCACCGCGATGCCGATCGCGGTCCCCGCGAGCACGGCGGCGAGGGCCAGCGGAGCCAGCTCCCCGAACGTCATGGCGCGCGCGGTGCGCGCGTCCAGGCCGAGCGTCCGCAGCGCCGACAGGGTGCGGCCGCGCTCGCGGCTGGTCGCCACCACCGTGAGCACCAGCCCGAGCGCCGCGTACCCCGCCAGGACCAGACCCGTGGCGACGAGCAGCGCCAGCAGCCCGGCGTTGAGCGGCGACGCCCGCCAGGTGCTCAGCCACCCGTCGCGGTCGGTCACGGTGACCCCGCCCTCGTCGGCCACACCGGTGTCGCGGACGGCTGCCACCGCACCCGGCCCGTCCACCCAGGTCGTGGTCGCGCTCACCGTGTCGCCCGAGACGGCCTCGTACACCGCCCGGTCGGCGAGCACCACGCCCTTGGCGTCGGAGAGGCTCGAGGAGCGCGTCGGGAGGAACGGCGGGTGCTCGAGGCTGCCCACCACGCGGACGTCGACGAACGCCGCGGCACCCATGACGGCGGGCGGCACCAGGGCGGCCGTGCTCTGCAGCGACGGCGAGATCAGCGCCGGGACGTCGTCACCGGTCGCGGACCCGAGCGCGGTCAGGCCGGGGTCCGCCGCGCGACCGTGGGCCGCGAGGATCTGCGCGAGTGCGGCGGAGTCGACGAGCAGCAGCTGCGCCTTGACCCCGCTCGACCGTCCGAACGTCCGCCCGCTCCGGACCGTGGCCCCGGCCACGGCGGTCACCCCCGGGGCCTCGCGCAGCGCGTCGACCAGGGCGGGGTCGAGCTCGCCGTCGATGCGGACCTGGGCTCCCACGACGATGTCCGCGGCCGTGTCCTGTCCCGCGGTGACCGTCACGGCGGTCGTGCCGCAGAACACGACCAGCGCAACGGCGATCGTGAGGGTCAGCAGGGGGATGCGGGTGCCGGCGGTGCGTCCCGCCCGGGCGGTCGCGATCACGGGGACCAGCCCGCGCCGGCGGGCGGCCAGCCGGGAGACGCGGCGCAGCGTCGCCGGCAGGGCGCGCGCCACGAGGACGGTGG
>NZ_CAURTV010000047.1:0-24760 GCF_963527515.1 uncultured Cellulomonas sp.
CCGCCGACGCTCACGCAGTCGTGCAGCAGGACGCGCCCCTGGGCGGCGACGACGGCGGCGGTCCCGGCGACCCCGAGCGCGGCCACGACCGACAGGCGTGCGACGGCCAGGTGCGGCCCTCGTCGCGCGGTCATGCGGCACAGCGTAGGGCTCGCGGCTGGGGATCAGGGCAGGCGTGGTTCCCGGACCACCTCGACGTCGAACCCGAACGACCGCTTCCAGTCCTGCGCCAGCCTGCCCCCGGCCCGCCGCACGATCCCGTGCAGCCACCACTCGTCGGCGTCGATGCCCGGGAACGCGTGCTCGACCAGCAGCGGCCGGAGCCGGGCGTCGACCGCCTCCACCCGCTGCCGCAGGCGGGCGAGCTCCGGGTAGCCCTGCAGGGACGGGTCGGTGAACGCGGCCTCCAGGGTGGTGCGGGACATGGCCTCGTTGCCGTAGGCGAACTCGTCGCCCCGGTAGCCGCGCTCGCACTCGGCGACGAAGCTCTCCCAGCGCTCGAGCACCGCCGCGGGGGTGTCGTCGCGCCACACGCCGCGAGCGCGCACGACGGCGGTGAACGCGGAGTCGAACGTCGTCACTTGGCTGTCTCGCGCAGGTAGTACTCGACGCCCTCGTCGGGCCTGAAGTACGCCACGATCACGCCCCCGCGGAACACGCCCAGCGACCCGGTGCGACGGTCGTAGCGCACGACGTCGCCGTTGCTGCGCCGCCCGGTGAGCACCTCGGCCTCGGCCTCGAGCGACATGCGTGAGCTCCTCCCCGGGTCGCCGAGCCTTCACCCAAGAGGGTGACGCGGGCGGCACGCCAGAGCGGTCCCGCATCGCGAGACGGCGTCAGGGCAGGACGGGGGTGGGCAGCGGCGCCCAGGTCACGGACGCGCCCGTGAGGATCTGCGCCACGAGCACGGCGGTCACAGCGAGCAGGAGCACGGTGGCGACGAGCGCCCCGGTGCGACCCGGCGCCACGACGGCGAGCACGCGGCGCGCGCCCGTGCGGGTCATCAGGGACAGCGGCCCCCACCAGACCACCGCCGCGCCGACCAGGACGATCGCCCCGACCAGCACCGCCGCGGTCACGCCCTGCGGCTCCTGCCCCGAGCGCGAGTCACCGATCACCCAGCGTCCGTCGCCGATCAGCCACCAGGACACACCGAGCAGGATCACCACGACGCTGGCCCCCACGACGAGCGACGGCACCAGCCCGACCAGCGAGCGCAGCAGGTGCCACGGACCGGTGGCGACCGCCACGGCGCGGTCCGAGCGACGCAGCCCGGCCCGTTCCCGCCGTCCGTGCATGGCCTCGACTGTGGAGCCGACCGTCCGCACGAGGACCACCAGGACCACGAGGACCAGGAGCGCGACGCCCGGGTAGAGCGCTCCGGCCGACCCCAGCAGCGCCGCCGCGGCCAGCAGGGTGCCCCAGCGGCGGCGCGCCGGCGGCCGCTGGTAGCCCGAGCCCTCGGGCTCCGGCTCCTCCGACGCGTCGAGGTCCTCGGTGATCCAGTCGACGCCGTCCGGGTCGTCCCCGTCACCGCCGACGAGCGCGTCGTCCGGGTACGCCGTCGGGTCGAACGCCCGGGTCCGGCCGTCGTTCGCCGCGAGGACGGACACGGCGGCGGCCGCAGCGGGCGCCAGCGCGACCGTAGCGGGCTCGGGGGCCAGCACCGTCGTCCCGGTGACGTCGTCGACCGTGAGCACCGTGGTGTCCGTGTCGTCGGCGACCGGCTCGCCCTCCGCCACCACGAGGGTGAGCGCGGCGACGACGTCGTCGGCGGCGATGCGGTCGGCCGCGGCGGGCGCGAGCGCGCGGCGCAGCGTGGCGGCGGTCAGCGTGCCGAGCCCGTCGAGGTCGACGTCACCCGACCGGGCGCGTGCCAGCACCGCCTCCAGGGGTCGGGTGCCGAACGGGTCCCGGCCGGTCGCGGCGAACACCAGGATCGCCGCCCACCCCCAGAAGTCGGAGGCCTCGTCGGGCTCGTCGCCGTCCAGCAGCTCGGGCGCCAGGTAGCCGGGGGTGCCGAGCACGAGACCCTCGGCGGTCAGCTTGGAGTCGTCGGCGGCCTGCGCGATGCCGAAGTCGATGAGCACCGGGCCGTCGTCGCCGACGATCACGTTCGACGGCTTGAGGTCACGGTGCACCACCCCGGCGCCGTGCACCGCGACGAGCGCGTCACGCAGCCCCTCGGCCAGGTCGAGCAGCTGCTCCGCGTCGAGCGGACCTCGCTCGCGCACGTGCTCCTCGAGGTTGTCGCCGGGCACCAGCTCGGTGACCAGGAACGCCTCGGTGGAGTCGGCCTCGGCGTCCAGGACCGCGGCGACGCCCGGGTGCCGGAGCTTCTGCAGCGCGTGCACCTCGCGGCGCAGCCGGTCACGGGCCACCGCGTCCGACCCGATGTGCGGGTGCAGCAGCTTGAGCGCGACGGCGTCGCCGCCCCCGTCCACCGCGCGGTAGACCGTCCCCATGCCGCCCGAGCCGAGGGGGGCCACGACGGTGTATCCGCCGATCTCCGACCCCGGTGTCAGACCGATCCGCTCCATCCACGCACCGTATCCGGCGCGCCGCGGGGGGTCGCCCGCAACGCGCGGCGCGACCTGCACGGATAGGGTCGGTCGCAGACCCGAGGAGCTGATGCAGTGCCTGTCGACGCGCCCGCGAGCGGCTACGACTTCGTCGTCGTCGCCAACCGACTGCCCGTGGACGTGAGTCTCGGCGAGGACGGCGAACCCACCTGGACCCGGTCACCCGGTGGTCTGGTCACCGCTCTCGCACCCGTGATGGCGGGCACGTCCGGCGCCTGGGTGGGCTGGGGCGGCTCGCCGGACCTGGAGCTCGAGCCGTTCGACGTCGACGGCACCGAGCTCATCCCGGTGGCCCTCAGCGAGGAGGACCTCGAGGGGTTCTACGAGGGGTTCTCCAACGACACCCTGTGGCCGCTGTACCACGACGTCATCGCGTCGCCGGCGTTCCACCGGCCGTGGTGGGAGGCGTACCAGCGGGTCAACAAGCGCTTCGCCGAGGCGGCGGCCGAGCAGGCCGCCCAGGGCGCGACCGTCTGGGTGCACGACTACCAGCTCCAGCTGGTGCCGCGCCTGCTGCGCGAGCTGCGCCCGGACCTGCGGATCGGCTACTTCCACCACATCCCGTTCCCGCCGCTCGAGATCTTCGCGCAGCTGCCCTGGCGCAAGCAGGTGGTCGAGGGGCTGCTCGGCGCCGACCTGGTCGGGTTCCAGCGGGCCGGGGACGCCGCCAACTTCGTCCGCGTGGTCCGGCGCTTCACGGACCTCACCACCCGCGGGCAGATGATCACCCTGCACGAGGCCGACGGGCACGGCGAGCACCGCGGGCAGGGTCGGCACGTGCGGGCGGCCGCGTTCCCGATCTCCATCGACTCGCACGCGTTCGACGAGCTGGCCCGCACCGACGCCGTGCAGGCCCGGGCCACTCAGATCCGCAGCGAGCTGGGCGACCCCGAGTTCCTGCTCCTGGGCGTGGACCGGCTCGACTACACCAAGGGCATCCGGCACCGGATCAAGGCGTACGGCGAGCTGCTGTCCGAGGGCCGGCTGTCCCCGCACAGCACCACGCTGGTCCAGGTGGCCAGCCCGAGCCGGGAGAACGTGGGCGCCTACCAGCAGCTGCGCGACGAGGTCGAGCTGCTGGTCGGCCGCATCAACGGCGACTACGGGCAGGTCGGGCACGCGCCCGTGCAGTACCTGCACCAGTCGTTCCCCATGGAGGAGATGGCCGCGCTCTACCTGGCGGCGGACGTCATGCTGGTCACGGCGCTGCGCGACGGCATGAACCTGGTCGCCAAGGAGTACGTCGCGGCCCGGTCCGACGACCGCGGCGCCCTGGTGCTCTCCGAGTTCACGGGCGCGGCCGACGAGCTGACGGGAGCGGTGCTGGTGAACCCGCACGACATCGACGGGATGAAGGACGCGTTCACCTACGCCGTGCACATGGAGCCGCGCGAGTCCCGCAAGCGGATGCGCCGGCTGCGCAGACGGGTGCTCGGGCACGACGTCGTCGCCTGGTCGGAGGACTTCCTCGCCGCCCTCAACGCCGTCCCCGTGCGAGCCAGCCGTGGCTGACGACCTCCTGGCGGCCCTCGCCGCCGTGGCGCAGGACCCCACCCGTCGCCCCCTGCTGGTCGCGCTCGACTTCGACGGCACGCTCGCACCCCTGCAGGACGACCCGAGCCTGTCGCGCATCCTCCCGGCCGGCGTCGACGTCCTCGCGCGGCTCGCCGGCACCCCGGGGGTCGCCCTCGCGCTCGTGTCCGGCCGTGCCCTGCACGACCTGCACGCGCTGGCCGCGGTCCCGCCCGGGACGTTCCTCATCGGCAGCCACGGCGCGGAGCGTGCCCGGGTGACCACGTTCGGGCTCGACGGGGACGTCGTGCGCCTCACCGACGAGCAGGCCGACCGGCTCGCGTCGCTCGGCGCGGAGGCGGCCCGGATCGCCCGCGGCCGGGACGGCGTCTGGGTGCAGACCAAGCCGACCGCCGTCGTCGTGCACACCCGGCTGGCCGAGAAGGACGTGGCCGGTCCCGCAGAGCAGGAGGCGGTCGCGCTCGGGGAGCGGCTCGGCTCCGGCGTGCTGCGCGGCAAGGACGTGGTCGAGATCTCCGTCCTGCGCGCCAGCAAGGGAGAGGCGCTCGCTGCGCTGCGCGACGAGCTCGCGGCACCCGTCGTCCTGTACGCCGGCGACGACGTCACGGACGAGCACGCGTTCGAGGCGCTCCACGACCAGGACGTGACGGTCAAGGTGGGCACGGGCACGACCTCGGCGCGCTACCGCGTCGAGGACCCGGACGACCTGGTGGCCGCGCTGGCGGTGCTCGCCGACGCCGTCTGAGCCGGGCCTCCCGCCCCTCTGAGCCGGGCGTGCCGCCCAGGCGTAGCGTTCGTCCATGCGCGGCCGGATGCACGAGGTCGAGCTCGTCGAGGCCGACGAGCCCGGGCGCTCCCGGCCGGCCCGCGACGCCCCCGCGGACGTCCGGCTCGACGACGAGCACCCGGTCGACCCGCAGGTCGCCGCCGCCCGCAGCTGGCTGCGCCGCCGGGCCCGGTTGCTGGTCCCCGCGGTCGCCGTGCTCGTCGGGACGCTGGTCGGCGCCCAGGTCCTGCTGGACCAGCGCGAGTCCCGCCGCCTGGCCGAGCTGGCGGCCGTCCCCGGGGTCGTGCGGCCGGTCGACTCGTCCATCGGCGTGCTGTGGCGGGCGGACGCGCAGCTGGCGCCGGCGCTGCGGTCCGGTGCGATGGTCGACGGCGTCCTGGTCGGAGGGATCCAGGACGCGACCGGTGCGCCGGTGCTCGTCGGCCTCGACCCGGACACGGGACGCATCGAGTGGCGCACCCCGGTCGAGGCGGAGCCCGTCCCGGCGGGCGCCGAGCTGTGGATCACCTGCAACGCCCTGACGCACGGGACGTCGCAGGTGGCGGGTTGTGTGGCGCAGGTGTTCGGCGCGAACGTCGAGGGCACGCCGCGCACCGCCGTCTGGGTGCTCGACCCCGCGGAGGGCGAGCTGCTCATGGACCGCCTGGTCGACGGCCGGTCCGGGATGACGTTCACCGACGACGCGATCGTGACCACCGAGCACGTGGCCGACGACGGCGAGCCGGCCCGGTGGAGGGTGACCGCCCAGGACCTCGTCACCGGCGAGACCCGCTGGACGTGGACGACCCCGCCGTCCGCCGTCGCCGACCGCGAGAGCGACCCGGACGTCGTGGACGCCGCCACCTACTCCTCGCTGCAGACCCAGGACGGCCACCTGGTGCTCGGCGTCGACCAGCACGCCTGGGTCCTCACCACGGAGGGCGACCTGCACCTCGACGTCCCGCTCGAGCCCGCCGCGTGGCTCCAGCCCGTGCGGGCCGGGGTGTTCCTCGAGAGCACCTGGACGTCCGCCGACCTCTACCGCGGCTCCCTCCTGCTGCCGGACGGGAGCAGGGTGCCGGTCGACGAGGTCGGCGGCTGGCTCGCCGTGGACGACGGGTCCGCCCCGGACGTCGTCCTCACGGTCGGCGAGGCCCCGCGCGGAGCGGACAGGCTGAGCGGTCGTTCGGCGGCCACCGGGGAGCTGCTGTGGCGCCTGCCCGGGAGCATCGTCACCAGCCTGCTGCTCGACGGCACCGTGTACGTGGCCACGGTCGACGCCCTGGTCGCCGTCGACGCCGTCACCGGTGACGTGCGCTGGCGCACCGAGCTCGAGAACCTGGCCCAGCAGCTGTCCACCGACGGCCGGTACCTGCTGGTCCCCGGCCTCGGCGCGACGCTGCAGGCCTACACCCTGGGCGACGGGCGGCTGGCCTGGAGTGCGGACCTGTCCCAGGAGATCGCCGGGGACGGCTCCGCGACCTCCGTGCAGGGGTTCCAGTCGGGCCCGCACGACCCCCGGCTGTACGTCTGGACGGGTGACGGCGGGGTCGCGGTGCTGGGCTGACGGTGGCTGACGGGTGTGGGCCGCCCACGCCGGTGTGGCATGATGACCGCGGGCCGACGAGGGACTCAGCTCCTCGTCAACCCGTGTCATCGAGGACACTCTTGACACTCTTCACTACGGATCGTCCGGCACGTACCTGCCGGTGAAGGGATTGATCAGCCATGGCAACGGTCACTTTCGACAAGGCCACCCGGGTATACCCCGGCACCGAGCGCCCCGCGGTCGACGCGCTCGACCTGCACATCGAGGACGGCGAGTTCCTCGTCCTCGTCGGCCCCTCCGGTTGTGGTAAGTCCACCTCGCTCCGCATGCTCGCGGGCCTCGAGGACGTCAACGCGGGCCGCATCCTCATCGGCGACCGCGACGTCACCGACGTCCAGCCCAAGGACCGCGACATCGCGATGGTGTTCCAGAACTACGCGCTGTACCCGCACATGACGGTCGCCGACAACATGGGCTTCGCGCTCAAGATCGCCGGCACCCCCAAGGCGGAGATCCGTCAGCGCGTCGAGGAGGCTGCCAAGATCCTCGACCTGTCCCAGTACCTCGACCGCAAGCCGAAGGCCCTCTCGGGTGGCCAGCGTCAGCGCGTCGCCATGGGCCGTGCCATCGTGCGCTCGCCGCAGGTGTTCCTCATGGACGAGCCGCTGTCGAACCTCGACGCCAAGCTCCGCGTCCAGACCCGTACGCAGATCGCGTCGCTGCAGCGTCGTCTCGGTGTCACCACCGTCTACGTCACGCACGACCAGACCGAGGCCCTGACCATGGGTGACCGCATCGCGGTCCTCAAGGACGGCCTCCTGCAGCAGGTCGGCACCCCGCGCGACATGTACGACACCCCGGCCAACGTGTTCGTCGCCGGCTTCATCGGCTCGCCTGCCATGAACATCGGCACGTTCCCGGTGCTCGACGGCAACGCCAACGTGGGCCGCGCCCGCGTCGCCGTGCCGCGTGCCGCGATCAGCCAGTTCACCGAGGACGACAAGAACCACGTCACGGTCGGCTTCCGTCCCGAGTCGCTCGACGTCGTGCCCGAGGGCACGCCGGACAGCATCCCGGTCGAGGTCAACATCGTCGAGGAGCTCGGCTCCGACGCGTTCGTGTACGGCGCGCTCACCAACGAGTTCGGCCGCGCGGACCAGGTGCACTCCGGTGCCGGCGACGCCCAGGTCATCGTGCGCGTCGACCCGCGCCAGGTGCCCGCCAAGGGCGACACGATCCACATCCGCATCCGCGAGAACGAGCAGCACCTGTTCCACGCGGGCTCGGGCGAGCGGATCGCCATCTGACCCCAGCACGTCCTGACAGGGCGGTCCCGGCTCCGGCCGGGGCCGCCCTGTCTCGTTCGCCGACGCCGTCCTGTCCCCGTTCTCTGAGATGATCGAGCCCATGAGCCCGACGCCGCAGCGCCTGCAGATCACCGCGGCCTCGCCCGACCCCGCCCTCCTCGACCTGCCGTGGGACGTCCCCCTGGAGGAGTGGCCGGCCGAGACGCTCGCCGCCCTGCCCCGCGGCATCTCCCGGCACATCGTGCGGTTCGCCAAGATGTCCGGCGGCGTGATCGCGGTCAAGGAGATCGGCGAGACGGTGGCCTACCGCGAGTACGAGCTGCTGCGCCAGCTCAAGCGGCTCGACGTGCCCAGCGTGGACCCGGTCGGCGTCATCACGGGACGCCGGGACCCCGACGGCGAGCCCCTCGAGGCCGTGCTCATCACCAAGCACCTGCAGTTCTCCCTGCCGTACCGCGCCCTGTTCAGCCAGTCGCTGCGTCCCGACACCGCCACCCGGCTCATCGACGCGCTCGCCGTCCTCCTGGTCCGGCTGCACCTGGTCGGCTTCTACTGGGGCGACGTGTCGCTGTCCAACACCCTGTTCCGCCGGGACGCCGAGACGTTCGCCGCGTACCTGGTCGATGCCGAGACGGGCGACCTGCACGACCGGCTCACCGACGGCCAGCGCGGGTACGACCTCGAGGTCGCCCGGGTGAACATCATCGGCGAGCTCATGGACCTGCAGGCGGGCGAGTTCCTCGAGGAGGACGTCGACGCCGTCGCCATCGGGGACGCCCTGGCCGAGCGGTACGGCGAGCTGTGGCGCGCGCTCACCGAGTCCGAGTCGTTCACGTTCGGGGACCGCTGGCGCGTGCAGGCCCGGATCGACCGGCTGAACGACCTGGGCTTCGACGTCGGCGAGCTGGACATCACCACCGACGTCGACGGCACGAGCGTGCGGATCCAGCCCAAGGTCGTCGACGCCGGGCACCACTCCCACCGGCTCATGCGGCTCACCGGCCTCGACGTGCAGGAGAACCAGGCCCGCCGCCTGCTCAACGACCTCGACGAGTTCCGTGCCGCGACCGACCGGCAGCGCGACGACGAGTCGTTCGTCGCGCACGACTGGCTGACCGAGATCTTCGAGCCGGCCGTCCGCGCCGTCCCCCGAGACCTGCGCGGCAAGCTGGAGCCGGCGCAGATCTACCACGAGCTGCTCGACCACCGCTGGTACCTGTCCGAGCAGCAGGGCAGCGACGTGACCATGAAGCGCGCCGCGAAGAGCTACGTGAAGAACATCCTGCCCACGCGCCCCGACGAGCAGGCGATCCTCGGCGTGCAGGCAGGGGAGATCCCGGACACCGACATGATCCCGCGGGTGGACGAGGACGACGACCTGATCATCGGCTAGACCGCGCGCTGGCGGGCCACCTCGAACAGGGCGATGCCTGCGGCGACCCCGGCGTTGAGGGACTCGACGGCCGACGCGATCGGGATGGACGCGATGGCGTCGCACTGCTCGCGGACCAGCCGCGACAGGCCCTTGCCCTCCGAGCCGACGACGAGCACCAGCGGGTCGTTGGCGTAGGGCAGGTCGGTGATCGCGACGTCGCCTCCGCCGTCCAGGCCGACGACGAACACGCCCGCCGACTTCAGGCCCTGCAGGGTGCGCACCAGGTTGGTCACCCGGGCGACCGGCACGCGCGCCGCGGCACCGGCGGACACCTTCCACGCCGACGCGGTCACGCCGGCCGCGCGCCGCTCGGGCACCAGCACGCCGTGCGCGCCGAACGCGCCCGCGGACCGGAGCACCGCACCGAGGTTGCGCGGGTCGGTCACCCCGTCGAGCGCGACGATCAGGGCCGGACGGTCCGACTCCGCGGCGGCGTCGAGCAGGTCGTCGTCGTCCGCGTACGCGTACGGCGGCACCTGGATGGCGACCCCCTGGTGGACCGAGCCGTCCGTGAGGCGGTCGAGCTCGGCGCGGCTGACCTCGAGGAGCGGGTAGTTCGAGTTGCCCGCCGCGCTGATGATCTCCCGCGTGCGGTCGTCCCCCTCGAGGCGGGACGCGATGTAGACCGTGGACACCGGGATGCCCGCACGCAGCGCCTCGACCACGGAGTTGCGACCGGACACGATCTCGTGGGTCGAGCTCTTGCGCCCGCCCTTGGCACCACCGGCGCTCCGACTCGCCCCGGCGGCCTGGCGGCCGGAGGTCCCGCGGGTGCCCGCGACCGCGCGACGCTCGGCGGCGATCTTCGCCTTGTGCGCGGGGTGGTACTCGCGGTCCTCGGCCTTGGGCGTCGGCCCCCTGCCCTCCAGGGACCGGCGGTTCTTGCCGCCCGTGCCCGCGCTGGCGACCTTCTTGGAGCTGCCCTTGCGGACGGCTCCCCGGCGCTCGGAGTTTCCAGCCATGTTCAGTTCTCCATTCGGTGGTCGAGCTGCACCCTGAGGGCTCAGCTCTCCTCTGCTGTGTCGGAGCGCGCGGCAAGTGACCAGCGCGCTCCGGAAGGCGAGTCCTCGACCACGATCCCGGCCGCCGCGAGGCGGTCCCGGATGGCGTCGGACGTGGCGAAGTCGCGGGCGGCGCGGGCCTGCGCCCGTGCGTCGAGCTCGGCGGCCACGACAGCCTCGAGCGCCCGCGCGTACCGGGCGTCTCCGCCCTGGGCGCGCCACTGGCTGCCGCCCGGGTCGAGGCCCAGCACGTCGAGCATCGCGCGGAGCACGACCATCGCGTCGCGCGCCTCGGACAGGTCGCCCCGAGCGAGCGCGGAGTTGCCCACGCGCAGGTGCTCGTGGACGACCGCGAGCGCGGCCGGCACGTTCAGGTCGTCGTCCATCGCCGCCACGAAGTCGTCCGGCAGGGCGACCGCGGCCACCTCGGCGTCGTCGGCCACGCCGACCTTCTCGGCGGCGCGCTCGACGAAGCCGGCCAGCCGGTCCCACGTGGCCTCGGCCTCGCGCAGGGTGTCGTCGGTCCACTCGAGCATCGAGCTGTACTGCACCGCGGTCATCGCGTACCGCAGCACCGCGGCCCGCTCCTTGGCCAGGACCACCGCGACCAGCAGCCCGTTGCCGAGCGACTTGCTCATCTTGGTGCCGCCCTGCGTGACCCAGCCGTTGTGCAGCCAGTACCGCGCGAACCCGTACCCGGCCGCACGCGACTGGGCCTGCTCGTTCTCGTGGTGCGGGAAGCGCAGGTCGAGCCCCCCGCCGTGGATGTCGAAGGTCTCGCCCAGGTACCGCTGCGCCATCGCGGAGCACTCCAGGTGCCAGCCCGGACGGCCGCGACCGAACGGGGTGTCCCAGGAGGCCGACTCCGGCTCGCCCGGCTTGGCGGCCTTCCAGAGCGCGAAGTCGCGCGGGTCCCGCTTGGCGGAGTCGTCCACGGTGCCGTCCGGCGCCGGGACCATGTCGTCGACCCGCTGGTTGGTCAGCGCGCCGTACTCCGGGTAGGAGCGGACGTCGAACCACACGTCACCGGCGCCGGTCGTGTAAGCGTGACCCGTCTCGACCAGGCGGTCCATCAGCTCGATCATGGCCGGGACGTGGCCGGTCGCGCGCGGCTCATAGCTGGGCGGCAGCACCCCGAGGGCGTCGTACGCCGCGGTGAACGCGCGCTCGTTCGTGGCGGCCCACGCCCACCACGGCTCACCGGCGTCGGCGGCCTTGGCGAGGATCTTGTCGTCGATGTCGGTCACGTTGCGCACCATCGTCACGCGGTGGCCCGTGCGGCGCAGCCAGCGCACCAGCACGTCGAACGCGATGCCCGAGCGGAGGTGCCCGATGTGCGGCGGCGCCTGCACCGTGGCCCCGCACAGGTAGATGCCCACCTCGTCCGGCACGAGCGGGACGAAGTCACGCACCGTCCGGGTCGCGGTGTCGAAGAGGCGCAGGGTCACCGGTCAAGGCTACCGGCGCACAACCCCACCCCTGTCACCCCCCACGCACGACGTCCGAGCAAGCGGGCGCCAGAGCAGCCACTTCCTCGGACGTTCTGGGAGGGGACGAGTGGGTCAGCCGAAGGTGTGGTGCTCGCCGCGGTAGGTGGGGACCGTGGTCTCGATCGTGCTGCCGCGGACCAGGTGGACCTGGTCGAAGCGCTCCATGACCTCCCCCGACTTCGCGTGCCGGAACCACACCCGGTCCCCGACGCGCAGGTCGGCGCCACCGGCCAGCCGCAGCGGGGTCTGGACCTCACCGGCGCCCTCCCGGCTGGTGAGCGCCAGCCCGGACGGCCAGACCGGCCGGGGCTGGCGCGAGGCGGTGGCGGGACCGGACGCGATGTAGCCGCCGCCGAACACGGTGGCGAAGCCCGGGCCGGGGACGCGGACCACGTCGAGCCCGAAGAAGGCGGCGGGCCGCGGGGTGAACGAGCGGTAGGCGTCGAAGAGGGTCGGCACGAACAGACCGGACCCGGCGGTGACCTCGGTGACCACCGCGTCCGCGGCGCTGGACGCCACAGAGCCGGAGCCGCCGGAGTTGACCAGGGACAGCTCGTGGCCGACCGCCTGCTGCACGGCGTCGACCACCGCGGCCCTGCGCACGGCCAGGTCCCGGATGGACAGCCGCTTGACCGCCCGGACGGCCGGGGAGGAGTCGGGCAGCCCGGCCACCTGCGCCTCGTAGAACATGACACCGACCACGTCGACGCCGTCGCGCCCCGCGACGGCCGCCGCCAGCGTGCCGGCGTCGGCCGCGGAGTGCACCGGGGAGCGCCTGACGCCGAGGTGCGCGACCACCGGCCCCACGCGCAGCCGGAGGGAGGCGTCGACGTCCAGGCACAGGCGCAGGGTGGTGCCGTGCGCGGCCGCGGCGCGGGCGGCCAGCTCCACCTGCGCCAGGTCGTCCACCATGAGCGTCACGGCGGTGGCGGCCACCGGGTCGGCCGCGAGGGCGTCCAGGGCGCCGGTGTCCACGCTGGGGTAGCCCACCAGCACGTCCTCGATCCCCTGCGCGACCAACCACAGCGCCTCGCGCACCGAGTACCCCATGACGCCGGCGAACCCGGGCGTCGCGAGGACCCGCTCGAGCACGTGCCGGACGCGTACCGACTTGCTGGCCACGCGCACGGGGGTGCCGCCCGCCCGGCGCACCAGGTCACGGGCGTTGGCGTCCAGGGCGTCCAGGTCCACGACGGCCAGAGGCCCGGCCAGGCCGCGCGTCGCCTCGTCGAGGCGGTCACCGAGCGTGCGTGTCACGCACCGGCTCCCGCGTCGGCGGTGGCTGCGGCGCCGGTCCGGCGGCTGATCCCGAAGCGTCCTGCCAGGACCGCGACGGCCACCACCAGCACGATCGGGACCAGGAACCCGTACGTGAGGGAGGACGTGCTGCCGATGGCTCCGACGAGCACCCCGCCCAGGACCGCGCCGACGTAGTTGAAGACGTTCAGCCGCGCGACGACCGCGTCGGCGTGCCCGGGGGCCAGCGCTCCGGCGGCGGAGAAGCACAGGGGCGCGATGACGCCGAGCCCGGCGCCGGCGAGCGCGAAGCCGGCGAGCGCGGGCCACGGCGCCTGCGCGAGGACGACGAGGACCAGACCGGCCGCGCCGACCAGCGCCGCGAGCCGCAGGACGGTCACGCGGCCCCACCGGCGGACCAGCGGGTCGCCTGCCAGCCGGGAGGCGAGCGTCGTCGCGAGGTAGGCCGCATAGCCCAGCGGGGCGAACGACGCCGCCGCCAGCAGCACGTCGCCGAGGTAGATCGTGCTCCACGTGGAGATGGCGGTGTCCGCGACGTAGTACGCCACGACGCCGAGCCCGAGCAGCGTCACGGCACCCCACGGCACCAGGCCGGCCCCGGCGGCGCCCGCCGGGACGGCCAGCGACTCGTCCGGCCGCGCCACACCGTCGGCGTGCACGACCTGCGCGGTGCCGCGCCAGGCCGACCGGATCACCAGCACGGCCGCGAGGGCCGCGACCAGGGTGCCGGACAGCAGAGCGACCGCGACGGGCTCGGTGGGCGTGCGTCCGGTGGTGACCGCCACGAGCACGGCACCGACGATGCCGCCGGCGGACCAGGACGCGTAGAACCCGGTGAGCAGGGACCGGCCGTACTCGCGCTGGATGGCCACCGCCTGCATGTTGGTGCCGGCGTCGACCAGGCCGAGCCCCACGCCGTACAGGCCGAACCCGGCGGCGACGACGGCGAACGTGGGGGCGACGGCTACCGCCACCACGGCGGCGGCCACGACCACGAGCCCCGAGCCGAGGACGACGCGGCTGCCGCCGGCGGTGCGGGCCACCCGGTCGGCGACCAGGGTGCCGAGCGCCGCCATGACGCAGACGCCGAGGACGACGAGGGTGATCTGCCCGTCGTCGATCCCGTACCGGTCCTTGAACCCCTCGAGGCTGGTGAGCAGGGTCGCGTAGACGAACCCCTGCGCGCCGAACCCTGCGGAGGCCGCGACGCGTGCGACGCGGGCCGTCGACGACGGAGCGGTCACGCGGAGGCCACGGCGGCGCCGTCGGGCTCCAGCGCGGCCGGCACGGCGATCGTGGCGAGGTACCGGCCGAAGTTCTGCAGCCCCCAGCGGGCCGCCTCGCCGTCACCGTCCACGAGCCAGGCGAGCGAGAACCCGTCGATGACGGCGACCACGGTGCGCGCCAGGTCGCCGCGGGGCAGGGACCAGCCGACGTGCGCGGTGCGCTCGACGAGGTCGAGCACCTGCTCGGCGGCCGCCCACTGCCCGCGGTACTGCTCGATGGCGACCTGGTTGAGCTCCGCGTGGCGCAGCGAGGACGTCGTCAGCTCGTAGCTGAGCAGCTGCGGACCGCGCGAGTCGCGGATGCCGGCCCAGAGCGCGTCGATGACGCCCTCGATCACCGTCTGCGGATCACCGGAGTCCGGCGGGAGCTCGCCGAGGCTGCGCTCGAGGTTGGCCGACGTGATCGCGTGCGCCATCGCGCGCAGCAGCTCGTCCTTGTCCTGGAAGCAGTAGTGCACGACCCCCAGGGAGACACCCGCCTCCGCGGCGACGGCGCGCACGGTGGCGGCGTCGATGCCGTCCCGGCTCGCGACGGCGAGCGCGGCCTCGATCAGCTGCTCGCGCCTCTCGGCCACAGGCAACCGGTTCATGACAGGGTCCCCTCCCTCTAGCGACGGCTCCACCGGCCGACGACCATCCGGTGGACGAGGCCGACGCCTCCCCCACCAGACAGTTCAATAGCAGTAGTCACGATAGTCAAGGCTTTGGGCACTTGACTTGGACGTACGCCCAGGTGAAACCTTCGACATTATGGGACGACTCGCGGCCACGGGCACGTGGCAGAACTGGGCGCGCACCGCCAGCGCGTCGCCGCGACGGGTCCTGCACCCCCGTGACCTGGGGGAACTTGTCTCCGGGGTGCGTGACGGCGCCTCCGAAGGCCTGCGCGTCCGTCCCGTGGGCGGCGGTCACTCCTTCACCCCCGTCGCAGTCACGGACGGTGTCCACATCCGGCTCGACGCGCTGGACGCGTTCGAGCGTGTCGCGCCCCAGGACCACGGCACGACGCACGTCACGGTCGGCGCCGGCATCCGCCTGGGAGCCCTGAACGCCGGCCTGGCCGAGCGCGGACTGGCCATGCGCAACCTCGGGGACATCGACAAGCAGTCGGTCGCCGGCGCGATCTCGACGGGCACGCACGGCACCGGCGCACGGCTGGGCGGTCTGGCCACGCAGGTGGTCGGCGCCCGGCTGGTGACGGCCGACGGCGCGGTTCTCGAGACGTCCGCCACGCAGCGGCCCGGCCTGTTCGAGCTCGCCCGCCTGGGGATGGGCAGCGTCGGCGTGCTCGCCGCGGTGACGCTCGAGGTCGTGCCGGCGTTCCGCCTGGAGGCCCGGGAGGAGCCGTGGCCTCTGGAGGACGTCCTGGCCCAGCTGGACGGGCCGGACGGGCTGGTCGACGGCAACGACCACTTCGAGTTCTACTGGTTCCCGCACACCCGCCGCGCCCTGACCAAGCGGAACAACCGCGTGCCCGACGACGACGTCCGGCCGCTGCACCCGGTGCGCGGGTGGGTGGACGACGAGCTGCTCTCCAACGCGGTGTTCGCGCTCACCAACCAGGTGGCGACCGCTGCGCCGCGGGCCACCGCCGCCCTCAACGGGTTGGCTGCCCGCGCCCTCGGCTCCCGCCGGTACACCGCCCCGTCCGCGCAGGTGTTCGTCTCGCGGCGGCGGGTGCGGTTCCGCGAGATGGAGTACGCCGTGCCGCGCGACCGGCTGGTGGAGGTGCTGCGGGAGATCGACGCATGGATCGAGTCGACCGGCGAGCACGTGCCGTTCCCGGTCGAGGTCCGGTTCGCGGCGGCCGACGACCTGTGGCTGTCCACCGCCTACCGTCGCGAGACGGCCTACGTCGCCGTGCACCAGTACCTGCGGCTGCCGTACGCGCGGTACTTCCAGGCGGTGGAGCGGATCGCCGCGCAGGTGGGCGGACGGCCGCACTGGGGCAAGATGCACTGGCTGGAGGCCGAGCGGCTGGAGGCGCTGTACCCGCGGTTCGCCGACGCCCAGCGCGTGCGTGCCGACGCCGACCCCGCGGGCGTCTTCAGCAACCCGTACCTCGACCGGCTGCTCGGCACTGCCCGGCCCCCGAGCGTCCGCGCGGCCTAGCGTCGCGCGATGGTCGAGCCCCGGATCACCAGGCGCCCGGGCACGTACTCGGTTCCCGCCCCGAGCTCGACGCCGTCCAGGGCGGCGAACACCCGCTGCGCCGCGGTGCGCCCCAGCTGCTGCAGGTTGGCGTCGATGCTGGTCAGCTCCGGGCGGGCGTTGGTGGTCAGCACCTCCCAGTTGTCGAAGCCCATCACCGCGAGGTCGTCGGGCACGGACCGGCCCAGGTCGCGGGCGGCGTCGAGCGCGCCACGGGCGATCTGGTCGGAGCCGCACAGGAGGGCGTCGATCTCGGGATGCCGGCTGAGCAGCATCGCGCCGGCGTCGCGACCCCACCGCTCGGACCACTCGCTGTACAGGACCTCGCCCACCAGCTCCAGACCCGCCGCGTGCAGGCCCGCGCGGACGCCGTCGGCACGGTCGCGGGCGGCGGCGTAGGCGTGCTCGCCGGTGATGTGCGCGATCCGCGTGCGTCCGCACGCGAGCAGGTGCTCGACCGCGAGGCGGCCGGCCCTCACGTTGTCCGGCGTGATGGACAGGTCCGAGGGGTCGTCGGAGGGCGCGTAGGCGTAGACGACCGGCACCGGGATGTCGTGGCCGAGCGACGGGCGCGGGTCGGTCTGGCGGCCGACGACGATCAGGCCGTCCACCCGCCGGCTGAGCAGCGCGCGCAGGTGGTACTGCTCGCGGATGGCGTCGCCGCGCGCGTCGCAGAGGAACACGTTGACCTGGCCGGCCCCGAAAGCGTCCTCGGCGCCCATGAGGACCGGGATGACGAACCGGCCCTCCAGGTCGCTGGTGAGCAGGCCCACCGTGCCGGTCCGCCCGGCCAGCAGCCCGCGCGCGAGCGGGTTCGGGCTGAACGCGAGCCGCTCGGCGGCCTCGACCACGCGCTGCCGGGTGGTGTCCTTGACCTGGTCGCGGCCGTTGAGGGCCTTCGACGCCGTCGCGACGGAGACGCCCGCCAGCCGGGCCACGTCCGAGAGCGTGACCGCACGGGAAGGCTCCGGGCGTGCCACGGACCCACCTCCTCGAGCGGTGCGGAACCGGGGTGCGCCGGTCGTGATCGAACTGTAACCGCCGCCCACCGTTGACGCGCCACCGCCGCGGCACTACTTTCAGAAAACCTTTTCGGTGCGTTTCGGCCTCGCGTCGGTCCAGCCGCTGTGTGCTCGTCCTGCACGTCCCGGGCTCGGGACGCGTCGTGAGCCCAGGGCCGGCCTCGCCTGGAGGGACGCGCACCGACAAAGGGTTTCGCCCCAGGAACCCCGGGGTGCCGACGACGGCACCCGCTCGACGACGAGCACGAGGAGACGCCCATGAGGATCACCCGCACCCGGTCGGCAGGCACGCGCCTGGCCGCCGGGATCGTGACGGCCGGCCTGCTGGCCGGCGGCCTGGCGGCGTGCAGCAGCGCTGACGACGGCGGGGATCCCGGCGCCGCCGTGACCGCCGGACCCGACGGCACGGACGACGGCACGACGCTCACGCTCTGGACCCGCGCACCCCTGGAGAAGCAGGCCAAGCTGCTGGTCGCCGCCTACAACGACACCCACGAGAACCAGGTCGAGCTGACCGTCGTGCCCAACGACGACTACGTCGCGAAGGTCGGCGCCGCGGCCGGCTCGGACGGCCTGCCCGACCTGTTCGCCGCCGACATCGTCTACGTGCCCAACTGGGTCCAGCAGGGCCTGTTCCAGGACCTCACCACGCAGATCGACGGCCTGGAGTTCAAGGACGAGATCAACAAGGGCCACCTCTCGGCGGGGACCGCCGACGGCAAGGAGCACGTGCTCCCGTTCGTCCTCGACCTGTCGATGCTGTTCTGGAACAAGGACCTGTTCGCCGAGGCGGGGCTCGACCCGGAGAAGGCGCCGGCCAACCTCACCGAGTACGCGGAGGCCGCCAAGGCGGTGCAGGCGCTGAACAAGCCCGACACGTACGGCACGGCCACCGGCCTCAACTGCGGCGGGTGCCTGGTGTTCACCTGGTTCCCCTCGATCTGGGCCGACGGCGAGCAGGTCATGAGCGAGGACGGCACCGAGTCGCTGCTGGCCAGCGACACCGCGAAGTCCGTGTACTCGACCTGGAAGGACCTGTGGGACTCCGGCGCGGTGCTCCCCTCGTCGCAGGACGAGGCCGGTCCGACGTGGACCGCGGGGTTCACCGAGGGCAAGGTCGGCCTGATGTTCTACCCGGCGACGCTGCTGTCGTCGACCACGGGCTTCGACGTCGGGGTCGCCGGCATCCCCGGCCCCGAGGGCGGCGCCTCCACGTTCGTCGGCGGGGACGGCATCGGCGTCTCCAAGGACTCGCAGAACGCAGCCCAGGCCTGGAACTTCCTGTCCTGGATGATGTCCGAGGACGCGCAGGTCGAGGTGCTGGCCAAGAACAACGACGTCGTCTCGCGCGGCGACCTGGCGGACAACGAGTACGCCGCCAAGGACCCCCGCCTGGTGACGATCAACGAGGTGGCCGGCCAGGGGGACACCCCCGTCGCGCTGAACTTCCAGCAGGCGTTCAACGCGCCGAGCAGCCCGTGGCTCACCCTCGTGCGCGGCGCAGTCCTCGGTGACGGCGCGAACGTCGACGCGGACAACGACGAGATCACCGCGGTGCTCGGGCAGTAGCCGCCCCCGGTGGGGTGCCGCAGGGCACAGCGGCACCCCACCACCCGCCCGAGACGCTCGCACGAGAGGCACCTGATGACCGCCCCGACGGCCACCTCCCCACCCCTGCGCAGGCCCCGCAACGGCCACCGCCTGCGCGGCTGGGCGTACGCGTCCCCGACCGCCCTGTTCGTCCTCGTCCTGTTCGTGGTGCCCCTGGCGCTGGTCTTCCGGATGAGCGCCTCGGAGTGGCCCCTGCTGTCGGGCGACCAGGGGATCAACTTCCCCGACAACTACGTGAAGGCGGTCAGCAACCGGTTCTTCGTCGACTCCGTGGTGTTCACGCTGAAGTACACGGCGCTGGCCACGATCCTGCTCATCGCCCTGGGTCTCGGCCTGGCGATGCTGGTCCAGGAGTCGACACGCTGGAAGGGGCTGCTGCGCACCTCGTTCCTGGTGCCCAGCGCACTGGGGCTGGCGTCCGCGTCGCTGCTGTTCTACGTCCTGTACTCGCCGCTGGCCGGGCCGCTCGCGCCGTTCATGGAGCGC
Organism: uncultured Cellulomonas sp.; assembly: GCF_963527515.1. Lineage (NCBI taxonomy): Bacteria > Bacillati > Actinomycetota > Actinomycetes > Micrococcales > Cellulomonadaceae > Cellulomonas > uncultured Cellulomonas sp. Next base: position 19,477 of record NZ_CAURTV010000047.1, read on the forward strand.
ATGGGCTGGAGCTTCCTCGGGTCGCCCGACGCCGCGCTGGGATCGACCCTGTTCCTCATCGTCTGGCGCTACGCGGGGTTCTACATGCTCCTCATGCTCGTCGGCCTGCAGTCCATCCCGGGCGACATCTACGAGGCGGCGCGCATGGACGGCGCCAGCCGGTGGCACACGTTCAGCAAGATCACGATCCCGCTGCTGCGGCCCACCCTGGCGCTGACCACGATCCTGTGCGTCACCGGCTCGCTGCTGGCGTTCGAGCAGTTCTACATCCTCACCAAGGGCGGCCCGGACAACAGCACGATCACCGTGGTCCAGCTCATCTACTCGGTGGCGTTCCAGGGGCAGAACGACCTGGGGGTCGCGGCCGCGATCTCGGTGCTGGTGCTCGCCGCCCTGGTGGTCATCAACGTGGTCCAGCTGCGGGCGTTCCGCGGCTCGGACGAGAGCTGAGGGGCCGACGATGACCATCGCCACCGCCACGCACCGGCCCACCGAGGCCGAGCTCCGGCCCACCCGCCGGTCCGCGCCACCGACCACCGTCGCCGGCCTGGCCCTGCGGACACCGTTCTGGGTCTTCTCCGGCGCACTGGCCGTGATCTTCCTGTTCCCGCTGGCGTGGACGGCGGTCGCGTCGGTGTCCCCGAAGCCGGGGACCGGTCAGGTCGACGGCTGGGGCTTCGGCAACTACGTCACCCTCGGCGGCTACCAGGCCGGCATCGGCACGTACCTGGCTAACTCGGTGATCGTCTCCGGGCTGTGCGTGATCCTCACCCTGCTCATCTCGACGCTCGGCGGGTACGCGTTCGCGCGGTTCCGGTTCCCCGGCCGCAACGCGCTGTTCATGCTCACGCTGGCCATCCTCATGGTCCCGTACGCCACCCTGCTGATCCCGCTGTACGTGCTGCTCAACACCGTCGGGCTGCAGAACTCCCTGGTGGGCGTCGCGCTGGTGCTCACCATGTTCCAGCTGCCGTTCTCCACGTTCATGATGCGGATCTCGTTCGAGTCGATCCCCCGCGAGCTGGACGAGGCCGCGATGGTGGACGGCTGCTCGTCGTTCTCCGCGCTGTGGCGGGTGCTCCTGCCCGCGGTCAAGCCCGGCCTGATCACCGTGGGGCTGTTCGCGTTCCTGGCGGCCTGGAACGACTTCTTCGCGCCCCTGATCCTCATCAACGACTCGAACAAGCTGACGCTCCCGCTGGCCGTGGCCAACCTGCGCGTCCAGGTGCAGGGCGTCATCGACTACGGCGCCACGGAGGCCGGCGTCGTGGTCCTGGCGCTGCCGTGCATCGTGCTCTTCCTCCTGCTCCAACGACACTACGTGCGCGGCTTCATGTCGGGTGCGCTCAAGGGATGACGATGACCACCACGACCACCTCCCCCGCCACCCCCGTCGCCCCCTCGCACGGAGTCCTGCGCCCGCTCGGGCTCGGGGAGGTGCAGATCACGGGCGGCTTCTGGGCCGAGCGGCAGGCCGTCAACGGCTCCGCGAGCCTGGCGCACATCGAGCACTGGATGGAGCGCGAGGGCTGGATCGGCAACTTCGACCGCGCCACCGACGGGACCGTGGCCGAGCACCGCGCGGGCCGCGAGTTCTCCGACTCCGAGGTCTACAAGCTGCTCGAGGCCATGGCCTGGGAGATCGGCCGCACCGGCGACGCCGCCCTCGACGACCGCTTCCGGGCTCTCGTCGGGCGCATCGCGGTGGCGCAGGAGCGCGACGGGTACCTCAACACGATGTTCGGCCGAGCCGGCCAGCGCCCCCGGTACAGCGACCTGGAGTGGGGCCACGAGCTGTACTGCTACGGCCACCTGTTCCAGGCCGCGGTGGCCCGGGCGCGCACCCGTCCCGACGCCGACGACGGCCTGCTGGCCCTCGCCCGCCGCGCCGCCGACCACGTGGTCGAGACGTTCGGACCGGACGGCGTCGCGTCCGTGTGCGGGCACCCGGAGATCGAGCCGGCGCTCGCGGAGCTGGGCCGGGTCACCGGCGACCGGCGGTACGTCGACCAGGCCACCCTGTTCGTCGAGCGCCGCGGCACCGGGACGCTCGCGGACATCGAGCTGGGCCGCGCGTACTACCAGGACGACGTCCCGGTGCGGGAGGCGACGGTCCTGCGTGGGCACGCCGTGCGGGCCAACTACCTGGCTGCGGGAGCCGTCGACGTGGCGGTCGAGACGCAGGACGCGGGCCTGCTCGCGGCCCTGACCGGGCAGTGGGAGACCACGGTCGCCCGCCGCACCTACGTCACCGGCGGCCAGGGGTCCCAGCACGAGGGCGAGGCGTTCAGCGACGACTTCGTCCTGCCCCCGGACCGCGCGTACTCCGAGACGTGCGCCGGCGTCGGCTCGGTCATGTTCTCGTGGCGCCTGCTGCTGGCGCAGGGGCTGCCCCGGTACGCCGACCTGATGGAACGCACCCTGTACAACGTGGTCGCCACCTCCCCGTCGCACGACGGCACCGCGTACTACTACACGAACACGCTGCACCAGCGCGTGCCCGGCACGGTCCCGCCGACGGACGTCGCGAGCCCCCGGGCGTCGTCGTCCCTGCGCGCCCCGTGGTTCGCCGTGTCCTGCTGCCCGCCCAACGTCGCCCGCACGCTGGCCAGCCTCGCGGCCTACGTGGCGACGACCGACGACGACGGCCTCCAGCTCCACCAGTACGCGCCGACCCGCCTCCGCACGGCGCTGCCCGACGGCCGCCGCGTGGAGCTCGACGTGGAGACCGCCTACCCGCGGGACGGCGTCGTGCGCGTGACCGTGGCCGGCACCGAGGACCGGCCCTGGACCCTCACCCTGCGGGTGCCCGCCTGGGCCGAGGGTGCCGAGCTGCGGACCCCCGACGGCACGCAGGCGGCACCCCCCGGCACGGTCGCGGTGACCCGCCGGTTCGCCGAGGGAGACGTCGTCGAGCTCCACCTGCCCGTGGCGCCGCGGGTGTCCGCCGCCGACCCCCGCATCGACGCGGTGCGCGGGTGCGTCGTCGTGGAACGCGGCCCGGAGGTGCTGTGCCTGGAGTCCGTCGACCTGGGCGGCGACGTCTCCGCCGTGCGGCTCGACCTGGGCCCGGGCGTGCGGGAGGCGGACGGCCGGGTGCTCGCCACCGTGGCGACCACGCGGCCCGCCGACCAGCCCTGGCCGTACGGACCGACCTCTGAGGAGGCGACGACGAGGACCGCCGAGGTCCCGCTGGTCCCGTACCACGACTGGGCCAACCGCGGCCCGTCGACGATGCGGGTGTGGCTGCCGGTGGCGTGACCTCCGCCGGAGGGGTGATCCCACCCCTCGGGACGGTGCTGCTCTGGCCCTGGGACGGTGGGCAGGTGCAGAGTGTGCCGGTGGCACTCACCAGCAGGGCTGTCGTCGCGACCGCGTACGGCGGGCCGGAGGTCCTCCGGCTCGTCGACCTCCCGCCGGGCGACCCCGGTCCGGGCCAGGTGCTGGTCGAGGTCCGCGCCGCGGGCGTCAACCCGACGGACTGGAAGGGCTACGCGGGCGCCTACGGCACCGACCCCGCGAACCTGCCCATGCGGCTGGGCTACGAGGTGTCCGGCGTGGTCAGCGCCGTGGGTCCCTCGGTGCGCTGGCTGTCCCCCGGCGACGAGATCATCGCCTGGCGGGTGCGCGGCGGCTACGCGGACCGGATCGTCGTGTCCGAGCAGGTCACCGTCCGCCGACCCGCCGCGCTCGACTGGCCGGCCGCGTCCGGGCTGCTGCTGGCGGGCACGACGGCCGTGCACACGCTCAGCGCTACCGGCACCCACGACGGCGACGTCGTGCTGGTGCACGGCGGTTCCGGTGGCGTCGGCCGCATGGTGGTCCAGCTGGCGGTGCTGCGCGGCGCGCAGGTGATCGCCACCGCGTCGCCCGTGCACCACGACGACCTGCGGGACCTCGGCGCGACGCCCGTCGCGTACGGCGAGGGGCTGCTCGAACGGATCCACGAGGCAGTTCGGCACACCGGTCCGGTGACGGTCGCCGTGGACGCGGTCGGCACGGACGAGGCTCTGGACACGTCGGTCGCGATCGTGGCGGACCGCGAGCGCATCGCGACGATCGCGGGGTTCGGCCGGGCCGGGGAGCTGGGCATCAAGGCGCTCGGCGGGGGTCGCGGCGCGGACCCCGGCACCGCCGTGCGCGAGGCCGCGCGCGCGCAGCTGGCGGAGCTGGCCGCCGACGGCTCCCTGGACGTCCGGGTGGCGCGGACCTATCCCCTCTCCGACGTGGCCCAGGCGCACCGCGACGGCCAGGAGGGGCACTCCGCCGGCAAGCTGGTGCTCATTCCGTAGGGCCGGCCGGGCGGCTCAGCCGGGGCAACGGCGGGGGCGGCTCGGTGATCTCGCGCCGGTGCTGCTCGTCCAGGCCGTGCAGGCCGGCACTGGCCGCCTCGAGGATCTCGAGCGAGACGCGGGACCTGGTCCGGACGGTCTGCACCCCGTTCTCGCGCTTGGGCAGCTGCGAGTGTGCAAGCGCTCCCACGACGGGGAGCCGCTCGGTCTGGGTGTCTGACGACTGTGTCACGCCGGGGACGGTACCGGCAGATCAGGACCGGACGCCACCCCAGATTTCGGACATGCCCCTGACCAGCGGTTCAGGCGGAGCCGATGTCCGCCGCCAGGGAGCGCAGCTGGTCCAAGACCCGACGGACGACCAGGCGCTCGGCGCGGTCGCGGCGCAGCAGCGCGTCGATCCGCCGGCCCGCGCGGACCCCCGCCAGCGGCACCAGCCGCACGTGCTCCCCGCCGCCGAACGTGTAGCGGGGCAGCAGCGAGACCCCGTGGCCGGCCTCGACCAGCGCCTCGACCACGTGGAAGTCGTTCACGCGGTGCACGATCCGGGGCGCCGCACCGGACCGGGCGCCGACCGCGCCGAGCACAGCGGCGACCGGGAAGCCCTCCCGCACCGCGATCCACGGCAGGTCGCGCAGGTCCTCCGGGCGGACCTCCGCCCGCTCGGCGAGGGGATGGTCGAGCGGGACCGCCACGTCGAGCGGCTCGCGCAGCAGCGGCACCACCCGCACCCCGCGGCCGGCGGCCCAGCCGCTGCCCTCGTCGGGCCGGTGCGCCACGACGACGTCCATCCGGTCCGTGAGGGCGACGAAGTCGTCCTGCGCCACGTCCTCGTCCGTGCACTCCAGCGTGATGCCCTCGAGGGCGGCCACGCGCGTGAGCAGCGCCGGCAGCAGCAGCTGGGCGCCGCTCTGGAACGCGGACACGCGCACCAGTCCCTGCGGCCGCGCCAGGAACGCGTCGCACGCCGCGCGCGCCCGCTCCAGCGACAC